>CAILQO010000044.1 GCA_903836285.1 uncultured Chloroflexota bacterium | reverse complement strand
GGATGTTGCGCTGCACGTCGCCTTGGGCGACCTCGATGTGTCGCTTACGTCGTTCGCCTTCGACTATCGCCCGGACACTTCCGTCCTCCGTGAGCAGCCCATCCAGATGGTCGATGCCCTGGTGCTCCAGGCCGAACGGGCGATGCCGAACGCGTCAGCAATGTGGGGTGCCGCACTCGGATCCTCGCGTGCGCCCGCTCCGCGCCGAATGCCAAGGGCGCTGCTCGAGGTCGTCGCACGCTCGCGTGCGGCGTGCCAGGAGTGCGCCGAGATCATCCACGACACCTTCCAGATGGCCCTTGATGACGGCGACGCAATGCATCGCTCGAACATGGACCCACCACGTCCGGTTGCCCCGCGGCGCCGGATCGACGCTACCACCGCCGCAGACGTGCCTCCTTCGGGATGGGGTGTCCCCGCTGCTCCCATGCCGAGCTTTGCGATGGCCATGTCCGCGCCGCCACCATTCGATGACGACGAAGCCACAGTCCCCTTCTCGCACATGTACTGCATCGGTGCGTCAACTCTCTCGCTCCTCCCCGGTGACCTCACGCGATCGTCGGCGGAGGTTCTCGTCAGTTCCGACGACGACACCCTCGCAATGGGCGGGGGCGTGTCGCGGGCCCTGCTCCGCGCCTCGGGTCACATGCTCCGGAGCGAGGCTGACCGCGCCATTCAGGGCGCGCAACCGTCAGTGGGGGACGTCGTCGTCACTGGCGCACCAGGTATGGATGCGCGCTTCGTCTTTCACGCGATCACGCTGCGCAACATCCGCGGGCGTCGCCAACCCGTCCTGATCGATGGATCAGTCGGCGCGGTCGTGCGCCTATGCGTTCAACGGGCCTTCGACCTTGTCGAGTCGCTCCGTATTCGATCGATCGCGTTCCCGGTCGTTGCCGCCGGGTCGGCACGCGTGCCGTACGCCGACGCCATGCACGAGATGGCCGACGCAATCGTCTCCCGGCTCCTGAGCTCACGGTCCCCAATCGCGGTCGAGGTATATCTGCACGACCGCTACGCCCGGCACTCCGACGCCGAACTGGTCGGCGACTTTGCCAGGCACGTCGCGCAACGTCGCGAACTGTTGCTTGCCCCGGAGGGGGATGCCGTCCGGGTGCACTCATGGGCCGACGAACCTGACGTGGCCGCCCCCTCGCGAGCGACCCGCCCGGGTCGGGCAACCGACTCGGTGGCTGATTCGGCTGAGGCAATCCCCGAACCACGCCGGCTCCAGTCCCTCGTGCGCGCGCTCGGGCGCCTCGACGCGCGTCGGTCGGAACTGGAGCGGGCGCAGCTTGGCGCCGTGGTCGGCAAGGAACCGTCCGAGCCGGGGCAACTCGCGTCGCTCAGCCGCCTCCTGGCCACGCTTCGATCGCGGCGCCATGCGATCGAGCAGATGATCGACGCACCAGCCCCGGCATCCGATCGTCGCGCCGTCTTCGTCAGCTCTACCTGGAGTGACATGCGGGTCCACCGCGCCGCCGTCCGTGACGCCCTGGGTGCGCAAGGCCTCGAGTTCGTCGGCATGGAAGCGATTCTCACCACGCCGTCGATCCCCCGTGACGCCACCTTGACCTACATCGGGCGAACTGCCACCTACATCGCCGTCATCGGGTGGCGGTACGGCAGCATCGATGAGCCAACCGGGATGTCATTCACGGAACTCGAGTACGTGCACGCTGTCGGGCAGCACAAGCGGGTACTCGCCTTCCTCGCCGATGAATCGTCCGCCATCAAGCCTGCCGACCTTGACGCCGATCGTGATGGCTACGAACGGCTCCTCGCACTCCGCGAGGTACTCGCCTCGCGTCATGGCGCCGTGACGTTCACCGATCCCGCCGACCTCGCCAGGAAGGTGACGAGGGCGCTCGGGCAGTCAGTTCCCTGACGACATCCCACGGTCTCATCGACGTAATCGCGCCCCTTCCGCATGACCGTGCGGAAGGGGCGCATTGCGTTGCTGCTCCCCGCAATCTCGGCTGGGTACGTGTGATCTTCTGTTGCAGGCATTCTCGGTCGTGGACCCAAGCGACGGGTCCTTGCAGGTCGGGGTTCCGTCGGTCCCAGAGCCCAACCCGGCCGAGCCAGAAGGGCGTCAGGCGGATTGAGGCAGGAACTCACTGCGCCACAGCGCCGCCTGCGCGACTGCAAGCACCAAGTGGAGGGCGCGACGACTGGATGGTCCTCGCGCCCGCAGCGGTGCTAGTCCACCTCGGCGATCAGCTCCACCTCGACGGTGGCGTCCCCCGGCAGGCTCGCCATGCCGACGGCCGACCGTGCGTGGCGGCCATGCTCGCCCCACACCGCCACGAGTAGGTCCGAGCACCCGTGCGCCACCTGCGGCTGCTGCGTGAGCGTGTCCGTCGAGTTCACCATCGAGAGCAGCTTCACGATCCGCTTGACCTTGTCCAGGTCTCCAAGCTCATCGCGCAGTGTCGCGATTAGGCCGATGGCGCATTCCTTCGCCGCCTCGTAGCCCTGTTCGACGGTCACGTCACGCCCAACCTTGCCGGTCATCTTTGACGTCTTGCCCGACAGCCAGATCAGGTTCCCGACACGCACCGCCGGGATCAACGGTAGGTGCGCCGGCCACGGCGTCGGTGCCGGCAACTCAATCCCCAACTCGTGCAGCTTCGCCTCGATCTTGCCCATGCCCTTGGCTCCTCCGCACCCGATCCTGCGCAGTGGCGGCATGCCACCACACCCCGGGTCGTGGCGGCATTGTCCCACGCCACCCGGTCCCAGCGAAGGCGCCCGCGCAGGTCGGGCGTATCCTTCCGGAATCCTCCCGGCGTGGGAGGCCATGGAGTGCGCGGCCACCGGACTTGCCGCGCCATGGGGGCCGGAGATGCGACCACGGGGAGAACGCCGGATCATCGCGCTCGCCGACGGGGGGTTCGACCTGCTCGAGGCCAAGACCGCCGTCGGCGTCATCCGCTACGCCATTGACCCGGTCGTTGCCGTCGTCGACCACCTTCATGCCGGCAAGCGCGCCTCCGACGTTGTGGGCGTCGGTGACCACATCCCCGTAGTCGCTACCGTCGGCGACGCACTCGCGTCGCACCCGGATGCGAACACCCTGCTGCTCGGCACCGCCCCGCGCGGGGGCATCCTGCCCGCGTCGTGGCGCGCCCAGATCGTGCAGGCGATGCGCGCCGGTCTCGACGTCATCAATGGCCTGCATGCCTTCCTTAGTGATGACGCCGAACTCGCACCGGTCGCCGCCGAGTGCGGAGTCACCATCTGGGATGCGCGTCGCGCCCCGGACGCGCATCGCGTCGCCGACACCCGCGCGCACGCCCTCGCCGCTACGGTCGTTCTTACTGTTGGGAGCGACTGCAACGTCGGCAAGATGTCCACCGCCCTCGAGGTGGATGCGCTGCTCCGGAAGCGCGAACGCACGTCGGTGTTCGTCCCGACCGGCCAGACCGGCATCATGATCGCCGGGTGGGGCACGTCCATCGACGAGGTGATCTCCGACTTCACCGCCGGTGCCGCCGAGGATCTGGTCATGGAGGCCGCCAAGACGGCCACGACCAAGGAGGACATCATCCTCGTTGAGGGTCAGGGGTCGCTCGTCCACCCTGGCTACTCCGGGGTCACACTCTCTCTCATCCACGGATCGGCCCCAGACGCGCTCATCTTGTGTCACCAGTCAACGCGCACCCAGATCCGGCGGTACACGCTGCCGATCCCGTCGCTTGCCGACCTCGTGGTGCTTCACGGTGCCATGACCGCCCACGTCAAGCCCGCGCCGGTCATCGCCATCTCGCTGAATACCTATGGGATGTCGGAGGCTGACGCCCACGCCGCGGTCGCCCGCGCTACTGCCGAGACCGGCCTTCCGGCGACCGATCCTGTCCGCTACGGGCCGGCAATCCTTGCGGACGCCGTTGAGGCCTTCGCCAAGGCGCGTGCGGCGACCATGTGAGGCGTGCGCAGGTGCCGGACGCCCACCAACTCCCCTCTCCCGTCGCAGCGGGACAGGCTGGACGCGTGCTGAACCCTTCGTACACTCTGGCGACCACAGACTCGCGCACGCCCCTTGAGTGAGGAGACCCTCCGTGCCTGTCACCCACGCGCCCGAAGTGCACGTCCCCAACGACACCGTTCTGGACTACGAGGCATCATTTGTCC
>CAILQO010000043.1 GCA_903836285.1 uncultured Chloroflexota bacterium | reverse complement strand
GCGACGGTCGCCGGTCTCCCGGTAGAGCTCGACCATCGCCAGCTCAATCTCCTCGTGGCCGTCGGTACCCCGCCGTGCCTCCGGACCGAACGTGGTGCAGAGGTGATCGGCGAGTCGCGTGGCCACGTCGAGAAGCGTCGCGCGCCCGGTCGCCCGGTGATGCGCGATCGCGGCCTGGATCAGGTGGCCCGCACAGTACATCTCGTGCTTGTTGGTCAGGTCGGCCCAACGGTCGGCGGCCAACTCGAACATGAAGTAGGTGTTCAGGTAACCGTCGGGCTGCTGCGCCGCGGCGATGGCCGTGACCACCCCCTCAAGCGACGCCTCGAGGTCGGCGTCCGGCCCATGCGCCAGGGCGAGGGCGGCGGCTTCGACCCATTTGTAGACGTCGGAGTCGTTGTAGTACCGCCCCTGGAAGGGACCGTCGATCGCGCCAGCGGCGCGACGGAAGTTGTCGATCCGCCCGGTCGCCTCCAGCTGCGCGAGTTGCTGGCGCAACGTCACGGTCCGGACCAGCTCGGTGCGAGTCGCCCAGAAGCCGTGGCCAGCCTTCGACCGCCCCTCGAACCGGACCGACTCGACCGGTATCGGTCGCAAACGCGCGTGGGGAGTGCGCGACGTATCGACGATGGTGGTGCGGCCGGGCATGTGGCTACCTCCCGTGAGGGTCGATGCGAACGGCGGAAGCCGAGACCGGTGCCGGGCGCATCACTTGGCGCACGACCCCGACAAGGGCGACTAAGTAGAGCAGGCTATTCAGTACAAAGACGAGCCGCAGGTCAATCCCGGCGAGGGCGCCGGTGACGAGCGGACTGACCGCGGTGCCGAGGAGGGTGGCGCTCGAGATGACGCCGAACGCCGCCCCCTTCGACGCTGACGGGATGCGCGTGTTTGCGAGGCTCATCACCAAGGTCACCGTGCCGCCGGCGAACAACCCAAGCAACACGCGCACGACCAGGAACTGAGTCGGTGTCTCGACAAGCGCCATCGGCGCGCACAAGGCGGCGCCGGCAACGAGCGACGCGACCAGGAGCCAGTCCGGTCGCCACCGGGACGCGACGAGGCCGCTGGCCCCAGCGGAGAGGCCCATCGCGGCGGCGCTCAGCGACACGATCAGGCCGGAGAATGAGGCGACCTCGTTCTCGGCCGCACCGAGATCCCGCACGTAGAGGGGCAGGATCGGCCCATACGACCGGTCAACCATCTGGGCAAGGAGCAACGCGCCGAGGATCGGCAGGAACCCGGGCAGGTGGATCACCGCGCCGAGGTCCGAGAGTCCCCCGGTCGCCCCGCGCCACGCACGTCGGATCGCGCCAGAAACATCGGCGACATCGTCCTTCACCGGGGCACGCGTCGCTGCCTCGCCGGGGTGACGGGCAACGATGTCCCGGTCGTCCTGCGCGAGGACAGCGAGCGAGGTGAACCCGATGGCCACCACGACCGCGCCGGCATAAAAGGAAGCGCGCAAGCCGTACGCGTCGGCAACGTAGCCGGCGATGGCCGGGCCGGCGATCGTGCCACCGATCTGGGCGCCCTGCAGGAGACCGATCGCGATGCTCGCCTTCGATGCCGGCGTGACGGCCATCAGGTAGGCGAGCGACATCGAGTAGAACCCGCCAAAGATCCCAATCACCGCACGAAGGGCGACCACGTGCCAGATCGAGGTTGCCATCGCCATCAGGGTGTACGCCCCAACACTCACGGCGAGGGCGCGTTGCACCATGCGCTTGCGTCCGTAGCGATCGGCGACGACACCCCACACGGGCGACGAGAACGCCGAAAGCAGGGGGGCGATCGCAAACAGCACCCCCCCAAGCAGCGCGGTCTGGCCGGTCCCCGTCACCCCGAGGAGTTGCGCGAAGAGCGGCAGCAGCGGGATAACGAAGTTGAAGCCGAAGAACGCGATGAAGACGACGGTCGTCATGCCCGCGGCGTTCCGCCACCACTGGCGTGCCTTGACGCCGGTGGCCTCGGCCGGGGTCTCCATCTCCCGGAGGGTACCGCCCGGGTCCCGGTCGCCCGGCAGGTGGCCGACCGTGCGTTACCGGAAGCGGGCGACCGGTGTGATGCCGGCGACGACCCGCTGCCCGCGCGCCACGAGGATGTCGGCCGTGCCGGCAGGAAGCACGAGGTCCGTGCGGGAGCCAAAGCGCAGCATCCCCAAGCGGTCGCCGGCACTCACCGCTTCGCCCGGCCACCGCCACGTGACGATTCGTCGGACCAGGAAGCCGACAACCTGCACGACCACGAACGGCACCGCGTGACCGGCCGGGGTGTCCGCATCAAAGGCGAGCAACTGTCGTGCGTTCGTCCCCGCCCCGGCAACGAGGAACGCGGGTAGGGCGCGCCCGGGTTCCCGCCGGCGACCGACAAGGCGCGCGTTGAGCGGCGCACGGTTGACGTGCACATCGAGGGGCGACAGGAAGATGACAACGCGCGACGCGCGCCCGGTAACGTGCCACTCACCATCGACTTCGTCGACGGCGGTGACAAGCCCATCCGCCGGGCTGTAGAGGACCCCTGGCTCGGCCGGGCATTCGCGATCGGGGTCGCGAAAGAACCATGCGACCCATGCCGTGAAGGCGACGCCAAGCCAACCGGCCCACGAGGCGACGCGACCCAGGAGGGCGGCCACGATAGTCGAGGCGACAACGAACGGGATGCCTTCGCGCGTGGCGCGCGGTTCGTGGCGACCGGTCACCCTATGCGCCTGGACCACCGCGTTGCAGGCGTAACTCGATTGCCGGCCCGGAGAGGAGGTAGAGGCACATCAGGCCGAGGAGTGCCTTCGGCTGAAAGACGATCAAGGACGGGACGACCACGAGGACGAAGACCCATCGCATCGGCGGAGGCAGGAACCGCAAGGTGGTGTTGAACTTCGGGAACCGGATAAGGGTGACCATGAGGATGGCCAAGCCGCCGGTGGCGACAACGAGAAGGCCTTCGGGCAGCTCACCGGCATAGAGGCTCAGCATCCCCAGCGTCGCGCCGGACGCAGGCGTCGGCAAGCCAAGGAAGTACGCCTTTGCCTTGATGAGCGGGAAGCGCGCCAACCTGATCGCCCCGCAGGCGATGAACGCGAACATCACCGCCGGACCGACGAGGTCGTATGAGCGGAGGTCCGCTTGGTAGGCGAGAAACGCGGGCGCAACCACGAACCCGATCACGTCACAGAGCGAGTCGAGCATCTCGCCGAACGGGCCCTCGACGCGCAGCGCCCGGGCGGCGGCGCCATCCAGGCCGTCAAAGAAAATCGCGACGATGACCAGCACCGCCGCCGTCGCGAACTCTCCAGACGCACTGGCCAGGATCGAGGCCACACCGCAGGCCAAGCCTCCCAAGCTCAGCGCAAGCGGGACAAGCGCCGCCCGCGGGAAACCGTGTTCCGAGGCGTCGGGAGTGGACGTCTGCATGCCCGGCATACCCCCATCGTATCCTTACCCTGAACGGGCCGTCAACGGGAAACGATGCGCGGCGACAACACGTGTCGCACGGCGGGCCAGATCGCAACCGGCGACGGTCCTCCTCGACCGGCACGTGACGGGAACCCGAACGTATCCGATGATCGATGCGATCCGCACCGCCATGGCGACCATCTGGCGAGGCGCACCTCGCGCGGGGGCGAACGTGCCTGCGCCCGACGCCCCTGCCCGGCAACGGGTGACCGTACCGGCGCCGGTGATCGGCAACACCTTGGCGGTCGGCACACCCCGTGACCCGCGAGTGGTGCGGACCTTGGTCGTCACGTTCGACCCACTCGTCCCCGCGTCCGGGCGTCGGCTGTCGGCCCACCTCGGATGGTTCGATCCGGAGAGGTCGGTCGCCGCGTACGCCGCGGACGTTGCCGAGGCGAGTCACGGCGAGATGGTCCATCACCTCGTCGAACATGTCGTGGTCGACGGACTCCCGGCGCAGGCGGACGGCTTCCGCTACGACGTCGACCACTTCCTCGCATGTTGGGCGCGCCGGAGCGGCTTCCACCAGCCTGACGCCACCGACTACGACGCCATCCTGGCGGACTTCGACATCGTGAGTCGGGTGAACGCTGGTGACCTCGACGAGGCCTGGATCCTGGCGCCACCGTACATGGGCTTTCACGAATCACACATGGTTGGCCCTGGTGCCTTCTGGTGCAACTCCCCACCGCACCGTCCGGGGCGGTCATGGCGCAATCCGGCACCGACGCGGCGCTTCGTGGTCATGGGCTTCAACTACGAGCGCGAGGTCGGGTGCATGCTCGAGAATCTCGGGCACCGGACCGAATCCATGATGGAGATGGTCTATCGCGGCGTGCCGGAAGCGCGAAACCTCTGGACGCGCTTCACGCGGTACGACAAGGTTGCGCCCGGCCGGTCAGCCCTCGGCAACGTCCACTTTGCACCGAGCAGCGAACGCGACTACGACTGGGGGAACCGGCGGCCTGTGCACAGCGAGTGCGACGCGTGGCGCGACTTCCCTGCCCTCGAGGCACCGTCGCGGGTGGTGACCTGTGACGAGTGGGGCGGGGGCGACATGCGCCTGCACCACCTGTGGTGGTTCCGTCACCTCCCGCATGTGGCCGGCGATGTCGACGGCATCCTCGCCAACTGGTGGGCGTACGTCCGCGACCCCAACCTCGTCGACTGCGGGTAGTCCCCGCCTGGGCCGGCGCCCACCTGCCTCAACGTGCCTGCCACTGCACTGCGTGGCGTGCGCGCGACGCCGCGTGACCGGGAGACGCAAGCGCCCTGCGCCGGGCCACTGCACCGCCGAACCTAGAAGGTCGTGCGCAGGTCCTGCACCTGACCGGTCTCGGCGGCGCGGTACGCACTCTCGATGATGTCGATCACGTGGCGCGCATGCTCTGCCGTCGCCACCGACGACGTCCCGTCCCGGATCCAGTCCACGAGTTGCATGATGTCCTCGTAGACGTGCTCCTCGCCGATGCCCCGGTGGGCGCCGACGACGTGCGGCAGGACGTACTGGCGCCCGGACGGCCCGTGTGCGTCGGCGAGGTCGCGCCCCGCCCAGTCGAACGGTTCGCCGTTGAGCTTCAGCCCTTCAATCGTGCCTGCGGTCCCGAAGTAGCTGCCCATGAACCCCTCGGTCACACGCCCGGCGGCCGTGCCGTACGCGAGGGCGAAGCACGCGTCGCCGAAGTCAATGGAGATCAGGGTGTTGTCGTCGGCGTCGGTCTGGACGGCCTTGCCCCGGAACTCGCGTTCCTTGATGCGCGTGCCACTCATTGCTGTCACGCGTCGGGCCGGGCCGAGGATGCCGGTCAGGCCGTGCAGGGCGTACACCGTCATGTCATACAAGGGGCCGCCACCCGGCTTGCGGTAGTACCACGACGGGTCGATGTTGCTCAGGACGTCGTCGCCCTGCCGCACCCGCTCCTTCTCGTGGTAGGTGCCGAAGGCGGCGCCACAGGCGGCCCAGACGAGGGTGCCGATTGCGCCTTCCTTGATGAGTTCGCGAATCCGCTGGTTGTGCGGGCGGATCATCTCGCCGGGCGATGCGACGATGCGCAAGTCCTTGGCCGCCGCCGTTGCGATCAGCTCATCGGCCTCGTCGACCGTCGTCGTCATCGTCTTGTTGAAGTGCAGGTGCTTACCGGCGGCGAGGGCCTGCGCCCCTTGGTCGTAGTGCAGGCCGATCGGCGACGCGATCGAGACGGCATCGACGTCCCCGTGGGCAAGCATCTCCTCGTAGGAAGTGAAGTGGTGGGGGATACCGAACTTTGCGGCAGCGGCTTCGGCGCGCCCCGGTACCGGGTCGCACACCGCCCACAGGCGGACCCGATCGTGCACGTCCTCGAGTGCGAGGTGCGGCAGGATCCCCCGCACGGCGATGCTGCCTGCACCCGCAACGCCCATCCGAACCACGTCCGTCATGGTCGTGCCTCCCTCCCTGCCGGGGCGACCCCCGGGCGGCGCGAGGATAGCACCGCCCGAAGGCAGGGTCAGCCTTCGCGTCGGCGCACGACCGGGCGGACCAGTCTCGGCCCATAGGGCTTGCGTGCCGGGCGGGCACCACTCGGGGCGTCGCCGGGCGACGCGCGGTGGCTTGCCCCGCCGAACGACGCATCGCCAGGGTCGCCGTGGTCCGGGCGAAATCCCTCGGCGCGGTCCGGCCGGGGCGCAAAGCCTTCCGCGCGCGGGCCGCGAGGCGGACCACCGGGACGCCACGCGTCACGGCCGCGCGGTGGGTAGCCTCGCGGTGCGGAGCTCCGCCCGCCGCCAAATCCCCCTTGCGGGTAGCCCTGCCGGGTCGCCTCCTCGACCTCCTCGGGGGAGGCATAGCGCGCCTGCGCCGGATACCCGCGGATCGCCGCGACGGCGAGCGCGTCGATGATCCGGTCGGCGAGTTCCTCCGCTACCGCCACGACGGTGTAGTGGTCGAAGATCCGGATCGCCCCGCTCGCCCGTCCCGGCACGTCGGCCTCGGCGGCAATGGTGCCGACGACATCCTGCGGCCGGATACCCGCCTCGCGACCGGCGTCGATGCGCAGGCGCGCGATGCCGCCAG
>CAILQO010000042.1 GCA_903836285.1 uncultured Chloroflexota bacterium | reverse complement strand
GTGATTGAGTAGCCCGGCGGGTGGATCCCGCCGGGGCCATGAGTCTCCGACTTTCTGCCGGGCGTAACCCCCTGACCCCCCCTTCCCGACGAGGAAAGGGGGGGACCCGCTTCCCATTCCTGCGAGAACCCCAGTCGATGCCCCGGGTACGAGCACATTGGTCGCTCCTCGTCGCCACGCGAGACGCCCTCGACGCGGTACCGTGGGCGTCCCGCGCGATCGCCAACGCCCCGGAGGCGTACTTTGCTGGCGGCGTAGCACCAGACGCGATCCGCCTGTTCGCGGGCGTCGACAAGGTGTCGTCCCACTTCTACGACGACCGTGATCCATCGACCTGGCACGTTGATTCGATCGTCGATGCCTTTCTCGGACACGGATTCCGAGGCGTCGCGCCCAACCCGGACGACGCATCACGAGCTTGGTGCATCGGTTACATCGCCCACGTGCTCGCCGACGTCGCCAACTGGACTCACCTGCAGTCGCACGTGCCTGACTTTCCCGCCGAACGCGGGGCGCACCACGGCATCTGGCTCATCGCGGACCGGATGCCGGTGGCAGACGCGGATCGCGTCCTGGACGTGGCCCGCGTCCCGTGGGATACCGCACCACCGTGGGTCGACGCTCCGAGCGTGGAGCGGCTCCTGACTGCGCTCGTGACGCGGGTCCTGACCCAACGAGACCCTTGGCTCGCTGAGGCAACGTACGTGCGCCACGACCGCGACCTGATGCAGGCAGAACCCTTGAACCTCCTACCGCCCGGCATCCCGGACCCTCAGCTGGTTGCGTTGCGGGACCGCCACCTCCCGGAGTGGCAGGCAAGCATGGAGCGGGCGCGGGAGCTCGTTCCCGGCGAAGCGTGGGTGCGCTTCGAGGCGTCTGCGGTCGATGGGTCGGTCGAGGCCATTCGCGAACTGGGTAGGCGCCTCGGCTACTGACTTGGACGCAAGTCAAGTCGGGGAAATGGCCCCCAGCCCCTGCTCTTACTGGCGCGCCGGCTCGTACCTCGCAGGTTCAATTGGACCCCTGGACGGGTGGCGATGCGAGGAGGGAGCTTGCTCGCCTCCTACGGTGTCAGCGTCGGGGAGGTCGTTGCGGTAGCCACGAGTTGGGGGCCAGGGTTCCTCACCGGGGTACGAGTCGCGGTCGGCGGACCAGACATAGGTGTGGTGACGCCTGGCACCGGCGTCGGCTCATCTTCGACCCAGGCAATCTCGGCGCGTCGCTCGAAGCCCGTCCGGTTCGCCGCCGCCCAGATCGCGGCCGCGGTCATCGGAACGTCAACCGGCAGAACGGTGTCGCGGGCGTCGCGAGGCGCATCGTCGAGGCGTGATGCCTCCCGGCCGATACGCTCGGCGACGGCGAGCAGCCCGTCCCTGCCGAGATATGCATCCGCGCCATCGCCGACAGGTCCGAAGCGCAGAAGGTCGACCAGGTCGTTCGGTTCCACGCGCCACTCGCGGCTGGACCACTCGACGATGACGGGAGCACTGATCAGCACGTTAGCGGTCCGGGCCATTCTCCGAAGCGATTCGGCGGCGCCGTCGGGCGGTGGATCAACGACCCGCACGAGCACCGTGCGTGGCCGTGGAAACCCAGCACCCCGCGCATCATCCAACCGTGCGTCCGAAGTTGGCGCAGCGGCCGGTGTCCCGAGCAAGATGAGGGCCGCAGAGGCACCAGGGGCACCCGCCGCGGTGGCGGTTGCTGAGGCGGTCGCCGCAACCGTCGGCGAGGGGGTCACCGTGGCGGTCGGTGACCTTGTCACCGTCGCGGTCACACTAACGACGGCGGCTGCGGTACCGGAAAGCGCACGAGCACCGCCAGTCACCGTCGCGGTCGGCGGTGCCACAAGGATTCCCTGTAGCGGTGGGAGGTCGGCGTGGAGGAGGGCATCAATCGCCGTCCGCAGTCCGTCCATGTCAACGGCTCGTCCCGGCCTTCCGGGGACAACAACCGCCTCAAACCGGAATGCTTGCGGCTCGGCGGCAATCTCAGGCAGGGAGAACGCGCCGCTTGGCGTGACGGTCACGACCGAACCGATCGTGGTGGCGGTCGGCCTTGGCCCACTCGAGGCGACGATCGTGCGCGATGGATCAGGACCCGGAGTGCGTGTCGGGCCGGCAATCGCCGTTCCCAACGCGATCGCCGTTCGTGCGCCACTCGACGGCGTCGCGGTACCTCGGGACGAGAGTGCGCCCCCAGGGAGCGGCGTTGGCGTCGCCATACTGCCTGGCTCGAGAACAGTGCCACTCGGCACAGCCGGGGTTGCCCGACTTTCGGGCGCAGTGTCTGGACGCGCGACGACCAGTAGCCTTGGCGGCTGAGCACCAGCCGAAATCACCGGGACCACGGCCGTCTGGAGGTACTCGCCGAGCGCCGTGCCATCGACAGCCCACGCGAGCGTCGGACGGGTCGCCGGCGGCATTCGGCTCGTGTCACGCGGGATGGACTGCGAGTCGGGAAGGGCCAGCCAACTCCGCAGAACGTCATTGGTGACGGTGATCCGACGTTCCGGCGCGAGATCATCCGCGGCAACCACAAGCACGATCGGATCGCGCGTCGCCGCCTCGATCTGGGCACGAGCTTCCTCAACCACCTCTAGCGGGATCCACGGACGGTCAGGGGTGACCACCATTTCGACGGCATGGCCATCGGTGCCGAGCTTGGCTTCGACGCGACGCGCCGTCGCCTCGACGTCGAGACGCCTGCCGGCGACTCCAGGGATTACGACGAGCCTCCCCTGCTCAAGCGCGACGCGCGGGTTGGCTGGGGGCCGGTCAACGGTCGCCCCGACACTGGATATCCACGCACGGAGGGCAGAGGGGTCCAACGTTGCACTCGTTAGGGCGCCGCCTCGCTCGCGACCGAGCTCAAGCATGGCGTGCGCGGTCGGGGCATCAAGTACCGTGCGGCGGCGAGGATCTTCGGGGTCGACCAATTCGATCGGGTCGTCAACGAGCGCGGTCGCGGCGGCAGTGGCAGTTCGTAACGCCTCCGTGCTCACGTTCGCGCGCGTGACGACGGTGACCAGATCGACAACCACCTCACCGCCGCGCGCCAAGGATGTCCCGATCGCATCGACCGTCGCCTCAACGTCAAGCCTGATACCTGTAGTCGACGGCGTGAGGTGGACCTCATACCCGTCGCCTGCCTGGATAAGGACGACCTCCGCATCGACCGGCTCGCGCTCAACCGCCGGGGCGAGGGCGACGAGCGACTGACGCGCCAGATCGCGGTCAAGCGTGAACCGTGGAGCGACGTCCACCCCGCCCCGAACCATCAAGACTGCATCGGGCCACCATTCGTGCCATGAGTCTCGGTGGCCAATCCGCCATGCGTCGTCAAGCGCTGCGCCGACCGTACGATCGTCGGTGCCAACTCCGAGCGCGGCCAATCGACGACGCCAGACCTTTTCTCCCGCACGTAGGACGATCTCCTGCTGCACGCGAGCTTCCGTGGCACGTCTCACGGCCGCGCGCGCATCGACGACGGGTAGGCCGCCTACCGGGGCGCCGGCAACGCGCACCCGGGGGTAGACCACGTCTTGGTTCACCGTCCGGAAAGTGAGCGCGAGCGAAGCGATCATGCCGAGCGGCACGGCGCCAACCGCGAGGGCAAGTCGCCACGGGAACCCGTTGATTACAGATAACAATCCTGATCCAACTTGGCGGAGCAGACTGCGGGCAGAGGACGGCGAGCCGGGGCCGCGGCCAAGCCGATTGAACGGCCAAAGGCTCTCAGGTGCGGGCGGGGGGCTACGGCGCGGCCGTCTTGATGGCGATGAGGATGACACCGGCGCCAACCATGGCCACGCCGACCCAATTGAGCGGCGAGAGGCTTTCGCCAAGGAAGCAGGTCGAAAAGATCGCCACAAAAACCACGCTCAGCTTGTCTACGGGCGCGACACGTGACGCGTCGCCCAACTGGAGGGCGCGAAAGTAGCAAAGCCACGACGCACCGGTGCCCAGTCCTGAAAGCGCAAGTGCCAGTATCGAACGGGGGCCGATATCCCCCAGCCTTGGCCACTGCCCGGTGCCAATGACGATTGCCCCCAGTACCCCAACGACGACAATCGTTCGCACAAGAGTCGCGACATCGGATGGAATTCCATCGGCGCCGACCTTGGCGAAGATGGCCGTCAATGCCGCGAACGCCGCCGAGAGGAGCGCCCAACCGGCCCATCCGAGTGGCAATGTCGGCATCTGAGCCATCCCTCGGTGAACCATGGGCGTAAGCCGAGCGACGTCATGCGGGCGCTGGCGCTCTTAGTCAGCGTCGCCTGACAGCGGTACTCAGTGCGCCGCCGACTACTACTGGCGAAAAGACTTGGATACGGAACTAACCCGGCGTGGTGGGTCGCGCGAACTTCACTCCGGTCCCGTATGCGACGACGGCCGGACCGGCATTCGTGGGGTACTGCATGAGCTTGACCGCAATGATCGCGTCGCACCCATGCTCTTGGCCGATGTTCTGTAAGTTCTGGAGCGCAGTCATCACTGGCTCTCGACCGCCGAGCGACTGCCCAAACATCACACCCATTTCTACATGCGGTTGAACGATGGACTCGCGGGTCGAGAGTGCGGGATTTCCAGCTTGCGTAGGCGACACCGGTGATGCTCCAGGGGTCCCGGACGGTACGCCAGAGCTACGCTGTAGCGCCATGGTCTACCTCACCCATCCCCTACGTCGATGATCGCTGGCCCTGCAGCCGACCGGCTACGCGGGACCCGTCAGCGTCGTTGCCGCGCATTCCGTAACTCTCGTCCCGGAACCGCGACGCTTACGGTGCGCTAACGAGTATATGCACGCCTACTCCGACTGGCAAACCGTCCCGGAACTGCCAACCCCCTGGCCCACGCGACGCAGTCGCGCGGCCATGCCCGTCGGTCGGTCGGAGGGTTCCGTCTCCCAAACGCGATCCGGTGGGGTTTGGTAGCGCAAGCTCCCGATGGGGCGGGCGTACACTTCGCCCGTGGCCGAACCGACTCATGGTGACGACGACTCATACGGGCTCGTCACCGACCTTTATCACCCGGACGCCGCCTACGTTGCGTGGCGGCTTCGACGTCTGGGCACGACCACCTTCGACCTTTACACACGTCGGGCCCCCGGCGGCGGTGCGTTCATCCTCGTGGCCGGCCTTGAACCAGCACTCGACTTCGTAAGGAACTTCCGATACCGGGAGCGTGACCTCCGATATCTCGCACAGGTCCGCGACTACGACCCTGGTTTCCTGGAGTTCCTTGGGAGCCTTCGATTCACCGGTGACATCCACGCGATGCCAGAAGGCACGGTCGCCTTCCCGAACGAGCCTCTCGTCAGGGTTACGGCACCGTTCCCGGAGGCGCTCCTCATCGAAGCCGGCGTCCTGCAAGCCGTGAACGCCGCGAGCTGGGTTGCGACGAAGGCCGCTCGCATGACGATCGCCGCGAGGGGACGTCGGGTCGCGGAATTCGCGTTGCGCCGCGCCGCCGCGCCATTCACAGTCGCCCGAAGTGCCTACATCGGTGGGTGCAGCTCGACGAGCTTTGTCGCTGCCGCGGAAAGATACCGGCTCGCGGCGACCGGAACAATTCCGCACGCGCTGGTCCAGCTCTTTCCGGACGAGCGGGAAGCCTTCATCGCAGTCGCCGAAACATTTTCGCGATACACGGTCCTCTTGGACACCTACGACATTGGCGCGGCGATGGACATCGTGACCGACGTCGCACGCGACGTGCAAGAGCGCGTCGGTCACACACTCGCAGCCGTAAGACTAGACAGTGGAGACTTGGAAGCCGGAAGCCGGTTCGCCCGAGGTGTGCTGGATCGCGAGGGTCTACATGCCACGCGCATCATCGTCTCCGGTGACTTGGACGAGGAAAGCATCGAGGCTCTCGTTGCGTCCGGCGCGCCGGTTGATGCCTTCGGTGTCGGCACGAGTTTGGGTACCACACCCGGCAGCCGGATCGACGGCCATCCTGGGGGTCTTGGCGGCGTATACAAGGCGGTGCACTACGACGACGGAAATGGGGTCGGAGGCCTCCCGCTGGTGAAGCTCTCCGCCGACAAGGGCACGCTTCCGGGGCGCAAGGATGTCTACCGCCTCGGCAGGTATGACCACGATGTAATCCAATTGGTGGAGGAACCTCGTCCCGACGGTGGCCTGCGACTGCTCCGGCCAGTAATCCGCAACGGGGAAACCGTCGCGGGTAGCACGCCACCACTGGGAGAAATCTGGGAGTTTGCTCAGGCCAACTTGCGCGACCTGCCAGAACCGTGGCGCGTCCTGCGCCCAGACTCGCCGTACCCAGTCCGGCACTCACGTGCCTTGGATGAACTGCACGATCGGGTCGTGCATGAGCGGCGGGCCACTGCCAGCGGACGCCACACGCCGTAGCAACCGCCGTAGCAGGAGTAGCCGTCGATGCCCCTCACGCGCGCACTCGCGACGACGGTCCACGACCCGGATGCACGGCTCGCCGAGCTCCTACTTAAGCACGCGGACAACCTTCGAGGCGCGTACATGCACGCTGCCGCCGCGGTCACTGCACGCACTTCCGGGAAGACCCTCGATGCACTTCGTTCGGCAGGCATCGAGGCATTTGTCGGCGACAGTGCCGGCATCGGGGCGTCGCGTCGGCTCGCCGTGGCGACGGTCGCCGACAAGGGCGCCAATTCGATCCACTACTGCGATCTGGATCGATGGCTTCACTGGCGCGAGTCATGGCCTCAGGAGTTGAGCGGCCTCCTAGCAAGGCTCGAGAAGTCACGTCCCGCACCGATGTACGCCTGCCTTGGCCGGACCACCCGGGCATTCGGGACCCATCCGAAGGTGCAAGTTGCCTGCGAGGACGCCACGAACCGTGGGGTGTCCGCGGCGTTCAGGCGTCGCAGCGATGTGACGGCGGGCTCTGCGTGGCTGTCCGCTGATGGCGCGCGCCTTGTTCTCTCGCGCTCCGTCGAGTCGTCCAACGCGACCGATGGCGAGTGGCCGGCAATCGCATGGCTCCATGACCCGCGCCGCGTGCTGCAGACGTGGTGTGAGGGACTCGAGTTCGAGACAGCGACCTTTCACTCCGCGGAGGTTGAGGCGGCGGGTGGGCGCGACGAGTGGATCCGGGCGACCTACGACACCCCTGCGTCGTGGGCGCATCGGCTGGGCCTCGCCAGCGCGACCGTCGCCGCGGTCGTACGCGTCCTGGGCACCGGCGAAACGGCATAGCGCACGCCCACCCACTGCCCGGGGCGCCCAACTGCGACCGGCGGTGCATCAGGCTCGCCGCGCTTGGCGGATTACGCGCTAGCTGAGCGGTACGCGCGCAGACATGCGGCGGAAGGTGAGGTCGGCGTCCAACGGCTCGAACGTGATGCACGCGACGGCCATGTCATCGCGTGGGCGGCCATCGTCAGCGCCGATCGCCTCACCGAGGATCGCGTGCGCGGCCCGGTCACCTCCAAGGCGTGCAGCGCGGGCCAACGAGCTGGCGAGGTCCAAAGCGCGACCGACGCGCCCTCCCGCAGTTCTGACTCCGTCCGAGGTCACCAGGCAGGCCAACGACAGGCTCACGGGAACGACGTCGCTTGCCGGTGCCGCCCCCCGGTAGACGCCGAGCGGCGGGGCCTCACCGCCGGTCACTGCGCGCTCGTCATCGCCAAGGAAGTGCGCCGCCGATCGAGCGAAACGAGATACCCGGACCACACCGTCGACGGGATCGATCACGACAGCGACCGCCTCGCACGAGACTTGACCGCCCCGATGTGCCAGCAACCGGTCGTTTGCGGCGACAAGGGCGGCGTCCTCCCGAACGCCTTCGCCGACAAGCCCAGCGATCATGGTCACGGCCATCGTCGCGATGATGCGCGCACCACGACCATGCCCTTGGCCGTCCGCAACGATCACACAGGCGCCACCGTCCGGGCGGTCGACGACGTGAACCACATCACCGCACTCGTGCATCGCGTGGCGCGGGGCTGCCGCGACGCCGACCACCGCCACCAGTCCGCGAACAGCCGGATGTCGCCCCGGCGGAGGTACTGGTAACGTCACTTGCGCAGGCTCCAGACTCGCGTCATTCGATGACCGCGTTCCCAATCCACGGTTCGACCGGACGATCGGCCTCCGGAGGCGACACGTCGGCTGATCCCCACGGCGCAAGTCATCGGCGAGATGTTGCTCGCGAAACGAACCAGTCTTTCGTCAGGCCAGATTGCACAGGTCGAGGCTAGCGTCACGCGATGAGCGTGCCCTTTGTGGAGGCGATGGTTCCTCGGCGACGCGGATCCGTGGCAACGGCCATGGACAGCGCACGAGCGAGCGCCTTGAACGCGGCCTCCGCCATGTGGTGGGGATCACGGCCGGCCAACACGGACAGGTGCACGCACATCCGGGCCTCGGCTGCCAGGCTCTCGACGAAGTGCGTCAGCAGGGTCGGGGGCAATCCGGCACCTCCAGCGGACCCGATGGCTACCACGGAATACGGACGACCGCTTAGGTCAATCGCGGCACTCGCGAGCGCCTCGTCCATCGGCACAGTGGCGAACCCCATGCGCGCGATCCCCGAGTGGTCACCGAGCGCCGCATGGATCGCCCGCCCAATAACCAGTGCGCAGTCTTCCACCGTATGGTGCGTGTCGATCTCCAGGTCACCGCGACACGTCACTTCGAGGTCGATCCCTCCATGCCGCGCAAGCTGGTCGAGCATGTGATCGAGGAACGGCACGCCGGTGTCGCGTCGGCCGCGACCGGCACCGTCGAGATCGATGGTGCAGGCGACCGACGTCTCTCGCGTGTCGCGCTCGAACGATGCCGTGCGGGTCGGTGCCGGGCTCGTCATCGGCGTCGCTCCCGTTCCGTCAATTGCCAAACGTGGTGGATCCGTTGCACAACGGTCCACAGGGTGCCGATCGCCAGGATGGCAAGGCCAACCATCATGAAGGTCGTCGGCAACATTGTCGCCACACCGGTAAACGTGACCCGCTCCGGTCGCTGGAACCACCCGACCTCACAATCCAAGCGAAGCCCTTCAGCGCGTGCGCGGGCGTAGCTGATCATGAGCGAGTTCGCGAGGATCACAGCGCCAAGGCCGATTCCGGTCAGTCGGTAGTCGGCAAGGCCCTCGTCCTGAAGGAAGCCGATCTGGAGACCCACGAGAACGGCGACCTCGGAGTACCTGTCGAGCGTGGAATCAAGAAACGCGCCGAAGTCAGTCTTCTGATTCAAGACCCGGGCGAGCGCACCATCAAACATGTCGAAGGCGCCCGCGATCAGCACCAGTGCGCCACCGATCATCCATTCGCCGGAGGCGAGGACTACCCCAGCGCCGACATTGAGGATCAAGCCGGTGACGGTGAGCGCGTTCGGCGTGACACCAACGCGTGCCAAGGGTGCTACAACGGTCTCGGCGAAACGCCGGGTGCGCAACTGCACTTCCGCCCGCAGCGTCGCCACCTCCATTGAGTATGCCATGGGGGTCTTTTCGCGAATGCGGTGACGTCACTTCTGCATGCGGTGAGAGGCGCGCGAGCGTCGCCGATCAGGTTTCCTAACGCATCCTCAAACGACGGGGTGGCCGCTGCGACAATCAGCGATGCCGCACCGACGCGAGCGCTAGGCGACCCTTGTCGCTGCCTGCTCGACTCGTACACCCGGCCGCGCAACTGTTTGCTCCGCCGAAGCCGACGCGAAGGTTTCCGGGCGCATGTGAGCGGGCGCAAGCGACACGGCGGGAGACGGCGCGCGAACGGAGCGCCGGAGCGCGACCATCGAACCGGCCGCGATGACAAGGAGGACGCCGTTCGTTCGGAGGGCAGGAGCCGCTCCGAAATGCTCCCCAACGTATCCCACCATTAGCCCCGCAAACGGCTGCATCCTGAAGGAAATGGAGGACATGAGGCCGAGAAGGCGCGCGCGCATCGGCGCGGGCGACATCTGCTGCAAGTGACCCATGCAGGTCGTCATCGCCACTGGACCCGCCAGACTTTGGAGGAAGCCAAGGGTCGCCACCGCGAACGGCAGCGGGTTTGCGAAGCCGATGGATGCCCCGATAGTTGCGAGGCTTGGCGCAAACACTGTCGCAACGAGCGTCATCAGGACCAGCATCACCCCAAACCACGTCAGTGCGCCAGCCACCATGAGGCCGGTACGACGGACGGCATGCACCATCGGTAGAACCACAAGCGTGCTCGCGAGTGAGCCCGCACCGCTTGCGCCTGACAGGAACCCAAACACCGTTGCATCGCCGGATAGGGTGTCGGAGACAAACGCCGGGTACACGGTCATTGTCGAGAAAACAAGGAAGGTAAACAGCATCATAAACAGGTAGAGGTCAAGCATGGCCGGCTGGGAGATCACGTACTTGATTGCCTCGACCGGTCCGCCAGACGCAGCGACAGGTGCCGGCCCGGCGCCCGGTGCGCCAGTCAGGCGTGCCTCGCCCGCGACGAATCGGACCCGCCACAGCGCGATGATCACCGCGAGGAAGCTCGCGGCGTTCACCCAGAACGCGGTCGCGTTCCCGAAGGCGGCCAACAGGATTCCGGCAGCGCTTGGCCCAATGGTGCGTGCCGTCTGGAACGCCATGGAGTTGAGCGTCACCGCCTGGCGGATCAGCGCCGGTCCGGTCAGGTCCGCAGCAAAGGCCTGCAAGGCAGGCATGTCGAGAGCGACGACGACGCCACTCGCAAACGCAATTGCATAGATGTGCCAGACCTCAATCAGGCCGGTCTGAACGAGGGTGGCGAATAGCGCGGCAAGGACCGCCAGCAGCGCTTGCGTACCCATGAGGAGCAGGCGTCGATTCACCCGGTCGGCGAGGGCGCCGGCGAACGGACCGAGGAAGAGGAGCGGGAGCGACCCGAGGAGTCCGACCCAGCCAAGCGCTGCCGGCGACCGCGTCAACTCGAACACGACCCAGCTCTGGGCGGTCATCTGGATCAGCGAGCCAACCGTCGAGATTGTTTGGCCGGCGATGAACATCCGGTAGTTCGGGATGAGCAATGGCGCGTACATCTGCGCGTATCGCGACTGGGAAGCCATGGGAATTCCCTCCGATAGCACGCGGCGTGGCCGACCAGCGTTGACGGTCGACCCACGTGACGCGAGCAGTATCCGGACTGCTTCGTTGCCCGGCCCGTGTCAGGCCCGTACGGCCAGCTGGGCGTCCGATCTAGGGAATGGACCGGGCGCCAACTGCCGGTCAACCAGCGCCCCGACCGCCTCGCCACGCCGAACCGCCGCAGCACCCCTCGCACGGTTCCCGGCCGGGATGGTGCGGATGCCCGAAGCGCTCCGAGAGGCTTACACCGGCGCATCGATTTGGATGGGGCCGATTGGGTAAACGAGCGCTGCGAGACGGTTGCGCGACATGATCAGCCGAGCGCCGACCTCCCAGCTTCCCTGGTGTAAGCCCACCAGCTCGGCACCGCGGCCGCCTCTCACAGCACCGGCGAGCTGTTCCCAACCACTCACCTCGCCGTCGAGGTCGTCAGGTCGCTTTCCGTCGAGCGCCAGGACCGGCAGCGTCTCCGCAAGCATCTGGCCGTACCTGCACCGAGACTCGAGGGCGAGCTTCCGGCCATCGCGGACTGCAGGTTGCCTCCTCAACAGCCATCATCGCCGCGACCGTGTTTTGCCGGCGGTGACGATCCATGGCGAAGCAGACCAACGCCAACACTCTGCCAACGCGCCGCGTAGGCGCCGCCGGTCGTGGAGCAGGAGGCGACCTGCACAGCCCGCCACGGCGACGACGAGGGCCGACGCGGCGCGGCCGTGTTTTCGTCCTCCACGAGGGAGAGGTGACGGTGCCGTATCGTTCCCCACCGGACAGACGCACTGGATCCGTCGTCCGTGTCGCGCATCAACTGCCAGGCTCATTCAAGAAAGGATCACCGAGGTGCGCGGAGAAATCGTCTCGGTCGGAACCGAGCTTCTACTCGGGCACATCACGGACACCAATGCCTCGTGGCTCGCACAGGAGCTCTCCAAGCTCGGCATCGACTGCTACTACGTTTCGCAACTCGGCGACAACTTGGGACGCCTGACCGACCACCTTCGCCTTGCCTGGTCGCGTTCAGACCTGATCGTCATGTCCGGCGGAGTCGGTCCGACAGAGGACGACTTGACCCGCGAGGCGATCGCCGGATTGCTCGGTGAGGAGATGCACGTCGTTCCAGAGCTTGAGGCGGATCTGCGCCGGTTCTTTGAGCGGCGCGGGATCCAGATGCCGGAGCGGAATCTCAAGCAGGCGACCCGGATTGCCTCTGCCCGAACCCTCGCAAACCCTGTCGGCACCGCACCCGGTTGGTTCGTTGAGCGCGATGGAAAGGTCATCGTCGCCATGCCGGGGGTGCCGGGAGAGATGTTCCGCATGTGGGAACACGAGGTCGTCCCTCGGCTGCAATCGCTTGCCGGGCAGGCGGTCATCCTCACCCGCACCTACAAGGTCATCGGTATTGGGGAATCCGCCGTGGAAGAGCTCCTGCGACCGCTCCTCGCTTCCGAGAACCCGACCATCGCGACGTATGCCAAGAATGATGGCGTGCATGTCCGCACGAGTGCGAAGTCAACGACCGTGCACGAGGCAGCGATCATCCTTGACGGCATGGAACCAGACGTGCGTGCCGTCCTCGGTCACGCGATCTACGGTACGGACAACCAGACACTCGCTGGGGTAACGATCGCGCGCCTTGCCTCCCGGGGCCAGACGGTTGCGGTCGGGGAAGAGTTCACCGGCGGACTCATCTCGTCGGAGCTGCAGGAAGGAGGTCACGACCACTTTGCGGGTGGTGTAGTGAGCGCGGCGAGCGCCGAGTCAGTGGGACTCGACGACGTCGCGAGTGGCGCACACGCCCGGGCTCTCGATCTCGCCCGGCGGGTCGCCTCCGAGTTCGGCGCAGACTACGGGATTGGGCAGGCAGCCGACTTGGCGCCACGCCCCAATGCGTCCCCGGGTAGGCATACGCACACGGTCCTCGTCGATGCAACCGGGCATGAGCTGGCGCGGTCCCATCGCTTGGACACAACCGCGCCGCGGATCATCCGGACGCGTGCAGTACTGAATGCCCTCAACTTGCTCCGGGAGCACCTCATTTCGACCGATGGGTGACGACCGCGAGCAAAGTTCGCTCAGGGTCTTTCAAGGGCAAAAGCCCACCTCACCACTTATTCATGTCGCCACGACAGTTCTGTCACCCAACGACTGGCAGGCAACGATTGGTGAATCTGGCGAGCCATGGAAAGCGGTTGCCCATCGCCGTTCCGGGCAGAACCGTGACACCCGTACGCCTGCCTTCGGCGAGCTATTCGCCCAGGATGGTCCCGTCCAAGGCCCGTTGACCGCGAGCGAAGGCGGACGCATCGACCGGGGCGCGCCCCTCGGCCTGCACGACTACCAGGCCGAGCGAGCCCTTGCCCGTCGCGACGGTGACCTGACCTTCGCTAATGCGCACAAACCCCGGAACGCCACTGGCATCGCCTGGAACCTCGCGCGCCTCGTGCACGACGAGTCTGCGACCGGCCAGGGTGGTCCATGCGCCCGGCCAATCGTGCATTGCCCGCACGTGGCGCACCAGTTGGGCCGCGGGAAGTTGCCAGTCAATCGCCCCGTCCGCCTTGGTCACGAGGTGGCACCACGTGGCCAGTGAGTCGTCCTGTGCCACAGGCAAGAGGTCACCCCGCAGGTAGCGGGGCAATACCTCGAGCAGCAGTGACGCGCCGTCGGCGGCGAGTCTCGGCGTGAGTGAGGCGGTGGTGTCCGCATCCCCAATTTCACGCACCTGGGTCGCAAGCACCGGCCCCGTATCCATCCCCGCGTCGAGGCGCATGATCGACACGCCAGTCTGCGCATCTCCTGCCCGGATCGCCGCGCCGATTGGCCAGGCCCCTCGCCATCTCGGCAACACCGAGCCATGCACGTTCAGGCACCCGAGCGGAAATGCGTCCAGCAAGTCGGCGGGCAGGATTCTCCCATATGCCACAACGATACCGATGCTCGCCCCCTCAGAGGCGATTGACGCAACCGTTGACGGCCGACGCAAGGCAAGCGGCTGTCGGACTGGGACGCCATGCGCAATGGCGGTCGCCTTGACCGGCGAGGGGCTTTTTATCTGCGACCGACCGACGGGCCGGTCCGGTTGGGTCACGGCCAAGACCACGTCCACCGGTGATCCCGGTGATAGCAATGCCTCAAGTGTGCTGACCGCGAAATCCGGAGTGCCGAAGAAGACTGCTTTTGGTCGGGACTGATTGGTCGATCCGGTCACTGGATCGGCGCTGGCGCAGCGTCGCCAGACCCTTGCTTGCGCCGACGCTTGCCGCCGCCACCATCGTCAACGGCTTCGTCAGGGTCGATCCAGTGGAGCGCCGCCCGGTCGGTGACTCGGTCAACGAACAGGGTGCCGTCGAGATGGTCGCACTCGTGCTGGAAGATCCTCGCCAACCACCCCTCCGCATTGAGGCGGAACTCGCGCCCGACGCGGTCCCGTCCCTTCACGAGGAGGCTGGTGGCCCGGGTGACTGGGCCTTGCCAGTTGGGAACCGAAAGGCACCCCTCCTCATCCGTTTCGGCTCCAGTCAGCTTGGAAAGCTCCGGATTGATCACGTGGAAGAGCTGACCCTCGTACTCAACGACGATCATCCGCAGCGGTATGCCGATCTGCGGAGCCGCTAGACCAACTCCTGGGGCGACGCGCATGGTGTCCACCATGTCGTCCAAGATCGTCCTGATCGTGTCGTCGATGCGTGAGACTCGCTTGGCACGTCCGCGCACATCAGGTGAGTCTGGGTTTGTGACGATCGGGCGGACGGCCATGCACGTGCTCCGTGGAAATGTGCCGCTCAACTCAGCGCCGGGCGGGGACTGACCCGCGCCCGCTCTGCCTCGATGATGGCGGCGATGCGTCGGACAGTCTCGTCGAGGCGCCCGAGATGGTTCACTACAAGGTAGTCGTAGCCGGGGATGCAGGCGATTTCCCGCTGCGCTTCACCGAGACGCCGGGCGATCTCGTCTGGGTCAACCACACCCCGCTCGGCGGCGGCCCGCTCCAGGCGCTCACGTAGGTCATCGATGCCGGCTGGCGCCAAGAAGATCAGCACGGTGTCCGGATGCTTGAGCCGAACCGTCGCCGCGCCCTGCACCTCGATCTTCAGGAGGACATCCTCGCCGCGGGAGAATGCATCACGCACTTGATCCGCCGGGGTTCCGTACCACCGGCCCGCATACGAGGCTTCCTCGAGCAGCTCACCCGCGTCGCGCAAGCGCGCGAATTCACCCTCCGAAACAAAGTGATAGTGCGTTCCGGACACTTCAGTGGGCCGAGGCAATCTCGTGGTTGCTGCGATGGCGACGTGCAGGCCTCTTACAACAGCCCGCAACGCGCCCAGAACAGTGTCCTTGCCCGTACCTGACGGCGCCGACAGGACGAAAAGCCGTGGCGACCTTGACCCCGAGGCATGTCGCTCAAGCACGGCGAGGGCGCCGGTCATCGCAGTTCCCAGACGAGGCGTTTCTGGCTCCGGGGGATCGTGTCACGCGGCATGGCGCCGCGGATTCTAGCCGCCAGCACAGCGGTCACCGATCACCGATCACGCACGGCAAGCGGGGAGGGCGGTGGAGCGTCAGGCAAGCCACATGAGAGGGGGCCCTTCAGGGTTCGAACGTCCAGCACTCGTCACGTCGTCTCACTGCCCTTCAGCCGGTGGCCCATCGATCGCCGCGAGAGACTCAAGGTGGTTCCGAGCAACCGAAAGGCGACGCAGGACCACGCTCGCGCCAAGTACCGCGAGCGTGTCGAATAACGGAGGCGTAGCCGTACGTCCCGTTGACCCAACCCGCACCACGCCGAAGAGCTGCCCGCGCAGCTTGCCCGTCGTCAGTCCCCGCGCCTCGGCGTGTGCCCGGAAGCGATCATCGAGGGTCGAGACCGTCCAATCGCCCGACTCTGCCACCGCTTGGCAGACCGCGATTGCGCCATCGAGCAACTCCAGCGCGCGACCGGCCGTCGCGCCGCGAGGAACCAGCATCGCCGGGTCGTACTCCTCGTCATCGAAGAAGAACGAGAGTGCCTGGGGCGCCTGAGACAGGCGCTTGATCCGTTCATGCTCGAGCGCGAGCGCCGCACGGTACGTCGGCAGTGTGTTGACGTCGTAGCCGGCGGCGGCAAGGAACGGGGCCGCCTTGACCGCCAAGTCCTCAACCGACATCCGACGGATGTACTGCCCGTTGAGCCAGTCCAGCCGATCGATGTCCACCACCTTGCCGGATGGGCCGATCGACGCGAGGTTGAAGTGCGCCGCAATCTCATCGAAGCCGAACAGTTCGCGCGCAACCCCGGGTGCGGGATTCTCGGTGTCCGGCACGAAGGCAATCAGGTTCCCGAGGTAGTTCAGAACCGCTTCGGGGAGGAAGCCTTGGTCGCGGAACCACTGCATGTTTGCCCACGGATGCCGGCGCTTGCTGATCTTCCCTCGATCCGCGTTTAAGAGGAGGGGCGTATGTGCGATCAGCGGCGGATCCCACCCGAGCGCCTCATACACGCGCAGATGCGCCGGCGTGCTTGGCAGCCACTCCTCACCTCGGACCACATGGGTGATGCGCATCAGGTGGTCGTCGACCACAACCGCAAGGTTGTACGTCGGGAACCCGTCGGACTTGAGCAGTACCCGGTCGTCGAGAAGCCCATTCTCAAACGCCAGCGTTCCGCGAATCGGGTCGGTGAAGGTCGTTGACCCCGAGTCGTGCATTCGGAGGCGAACGACGGAATCCGGCGTGTACCCATCAAGTGCCTTGCGTTCCGCTTCAGTCATGCCGAGGCAGCGCCGGTCGTATTTCGGGGGCAGCTTCGCGGCCTGTTGGGCGAAGCGCATCTGCTCGAGCCGGTCAGGCGAGCACCAGCAACGGTAGGCATCGCCTTGGGCGATCAGCCGTTCAGCATGCTCCTGGTAGAGCGGCAACCGGGCCGACTGGCGGTACGGCGCGAATGGCCCACCGCGGTCTGGCGCCTCCTGCCACTCGATGCCGAGCCAGTGGAGGCTCTCGTAGATCAGCTCTTCCGCACCGTCAACGAAGCGCTTCTGATCGGTGTCCTCGATGCGGATCACCAACGTACCACCAGCCTGGCGTGCAATCGCGGCATCCACGAGTGCAACTAACACGTTGCCGATGTGCACGAACCCGGTCGGCGATGGTGCAAGACGGACGCGGACAGGCGCGGGCGGGACGGTCATGGCGTGATGCTCCGTTGCACTGCTGCGCCTGCTCCGGCCCGTCCATAGGAGAGGGACGCCAACCGGCGATGTCAGGGGCACAGACGCGGGATGATAGCCCTGACCCTACCTGTGCCAAGACGGTGAACGAAGGACCATCTCGTACACTCCCGCCACGATTCTTCGAGACCCTGTGCCCGACCGCCAGAGGGGGAACCCGTGAGCAAGATCCGTGTCAAGACCCCGATCGTCGAGATGGACGGCGACGAGATGACCCGCGTCATCTGGGCGCGCATCAAGGAACAGCTCGTGCTGCCATTCCTGGATGTTGACCTCGAGTATTACGACCTTTCGGTCACCCACCGCGACGCCACCGACGATCAGGTGACCATCGATTCCGCACATGCGACACTTAAGCATGGCGTCGCCGTCAAGTGCGCCACGATCACGCCAAACGACGACCGAGTTCGTGAGTTCGGGCTCAAGAAGCAGTGGCTGTCACCCAACGGGACCATCCGCGCCATCATGGACGGCACTGTCTTCCGCAAGCCGATCACCCTTGCGAACATCCCTCCCGCCGTGAAGGCGTGGAAGCGCCCGATCACGATCGCACGGCATGCATTCGGGGACATCTACCGTGACAAGGAAATCGTCATCGACCGCCCAGGTCGCGTGGAGTTGACCTTCCACCCGGCAGACGGTTCCGCGGCGGTCACCGAAGTCGTGAACGAGTTCAACGGTGCGGCGTCGACGGGCGTCTCCATGGCGATGTTCAATACCGACGCCTCCATTCGCAGCTTTGCCAAGGCGTGCTTCACCTATGCCATCGGCGAGAAGGTCGACATCTGGTTCAATACAAAGGACACGATCTCGAAGAAGTACCACGGGAAGTTCCGCGACATCTTTGCGGAGGAGGCGGCGACCCGGGCCGACGAACTGAAGGCCGCAGGCATCACCTACTCGTACTTCCTCATCGACGATGCGGTTGCGCAGGTCATGAAGAACCCGGGCGGCCACCTGTGGGCCTGCATGAATTACGACGGCGACGTCCTCTCAGACATGGTCGCCGCGGGTTTCGGGTCGCTTGGCTTGATGACATCCGTCTTGGTGAACCCAGACGGAAAGTACGAATACGAGGCCGCCCACGGCACTGTGACGCGCCACTTCCGTCGTCACCAGAAGGGTGAGGAGACGTCCACGAACTCCGTCGCGTCAATCTATGCCTGGACCGGTGCGATTGCCCGTCGG
>CAILQO010000041.1 GCA_903836285.1 uncultured Chloroflexota bacterium | reverse complement strand
TGCCCCTGAAACTGCGGGTTCGACAGCTTGACGCTGATAACGGCAACCAGCCCCTGTTGGATCACGTCAGGCTTGAAGGCGCCCTTGTCGCGGTCCTTGACGACACCAGCGCGCAGCGCCTGGTCGTTCAGGACGCGCGTGAGGGCAGCCTTGAACCCAGTCTCGTGCACGCCGCCGTCGCGCGTGCGGACGCCGTTGGCGAAGCTGTATATCGTGGTTCGGTAGCCGGAGTTCGGAAGCAGGCTCACTTCAACCTGAACCTGCCCGATACCTGCGTCCTCGCGAGTGCGCGTCACGGCGACGGGTGCGCGGAAGAGTGCGGTCGCGTCCGGTGGCGTCAGCAGGCGCACGTAGTCGGCGACACCGTCCCGGGAGACGTACGTGCGGGTCTCGGGAGCGCCGGCCTCCTCGTCCCACCACGTGAACTCGATTTCGAGACCCTTGTTCAGGAACGCCGCTGCCTGCAGTCGCCCCTCAATCAGGTCGATTGCGTAGTGCGCGTCAGCATCAAAGATCGACCGGTCGTGGCGCCAACGGAATTCGGACCCGGTGCGCCCAGCCTCGTGGGGCGTGAGCTGGCGCAGCTTGTGCAATTGCGCCTCGCCCTGCCGGAAGCCCTGCGTGAAGCACACCCCATCGCGCCAGACTGTCAGCTGCAGCTCCTCGGAGAGGGCATTGATGACGGTCGCACCGACGCCGTGCAGGCCGCCCGCGGTCTTGTACGCCCCTTCGTCGAACTTTCCCCCAGAGTGCGGGACGGTCAGGATGATCGTCGCAGCGGGCAGTCGCTTTCCCTGGTACTCCTTGAGGTCGATGGGGATGCCTCGCGCCTCGTCGCGCACGGTGACCCAACCGTCCCGGTCAAGGCGCACCCAAATGCGCTTGCCGTGCCCGGCGTTTGCCTCATCGACGGCGTTGTCGACTGCCTCGTAGATGAGGTGGCACAGCCCGGAGGTACTCGTCGACCCGATGTACATGCCGGGGCGCTTGCGGATCGCCTCGACGCCTTCGAGCACTTGGATGTTGGCCCCCGTGTAGCTTCCGTCTGCGGGGGCAGGCACACGGGGACGACGGGTTCGCGACGTCGGCGAAGCGGTCTGCCCAACGGCCGACACCTCATCTCGCGAGCCGGGCGTCGCTTCTTCGCGACTCGCGCGCGCGGGTGCGGGCGGGGCCGCAGGGAGGGGTGTCGCGTCAGCGGCACGGTTGGGTGGGTCGGTCAGGCGTAGTTGCGTCATGGGCATAGCTGCGTCAATTGGAACAAGTGTACGAGTCCGCGGAGTACTCCCTCGTGTGACGGGCGGCGACGCCAAACGGCGCGCGGGCACGCCTCCCCTCTCCCAATCCTCCTTCGGAAAGGACCCCCGACCCAACTCCGCCCCCCAGGCGCGGCAGGGCGAGGAACGAGCCATGCGACACCGCACCCAGAGACAGGAGGCGCACAGAGGACCGAGCGCATACGGTGGTGAAATGAAAACGGGATAGAGCTGGGGGGTCACGCCGGAGGCGAAAGTACGAGGGCCGCCCCGCCAAGGACGCCCAGATCGGCGCCCGGTGGTTCGATTTCGAGCCAGTCACGCGAGTCCCGGAGCCGGTGGCTTTCACGGACCGCTAACGCGGCCACGCCCGCATGGATCGCATCGACCACCACGTCGCCAGCCGCCACGACTCCCCCTCCGAGGACCACACGGTGAGGGTCGTAGGCCCGAAACGCGACGGCGATGGCAAGGGCGACGAAGCGCCCCTCTCGGGCCACGAGGTCGAGCGCATCCGGGTCCCCGTTCGCAGCGGCGATCGTGACCGTCGTTGCGTCGATGCGCGATGGGTCTCCGCCAACGGCGAGTAGCAGGCCCGGCGCACGGCCCGCCTCCACCCGGGTGCGCGCTGCCGCGCCGAGGGCCGGTCCGGACGCCACCGCCTCAAGGCAGCCGCGGGCACCGCAGACGCACGGCACGTCACCCGCCGCTGGGTCGATTGCTCCCGCGATTCCGGGAAGGTGCCCCAACTCGCCGGCGCTGCCGACCCGGCCGCGCAAGATTCGCCCTCCATCCACCACACCTGCGCCAATGCCCGTTCCGACGACGAGGTACGCGACGGTCGGGTTCGTGGGCAGTATTGCGTCGGGGCGAGGAATGGTTGCGAGGCCCCATGCCGCGGCGTTGACGTCGTTCTCAACGCGTGCGCCGACGCCGTACCGTTTGCGCAGCGCGTCTGCAATGCCGAGGTCGACCCAAGCCATGTTCGCCGCGCGTCGCAGGGTGCCAGCCACATGGTCGACGTTTCCTGCGCACGCGACACCAATCCCCTTCACGCGTGCCCGACGCCCGGCGTCCAGGCCACCTAAGACCTCGTCGATGACCGCCGTGATGCTTGCGATGCCCCCGGCGTTGGTCGCGGGGTCGACCGGTCCGCGCGCCCGCAGCATCACCTCCGCGCGCTCATCGCGCAACGCGACGAGCCCGGCGGCGACCTTCGTGCCGCCGACGTCCACGCCGATGGCGAGGTCACCGTCCCGCATCATCGTCCTCCATTGTCGTGTGCGCGGGTGCACATTCAGCGCTATTGGTCGCGCTGGTAGACGACCTCGCCGGCGACAACGGTGAGGACGCAACGACGATCGCTGCCTGGCGCCGTCTCTGGACCGGGCCACTCGCCTCCCAGACGCGCGCCCGGCACCGGTGCAAGCGCGCAAAGGTCAGCATCGAAGCCCGGCGCGATCCGACCCTTGCTCGCACCGAGGCCGAGTTGCATCGCCGGCACCGTCGACCCCATGCGCGCGGCGTCGGTGAGCGGGACGCCGCCGACTGTCGTGATGAGCGCGACGTTGCGGTCGGCCGGCGACCCACTGCCCGCCAGGTTGCCGGTCGGAGACCAGCAGCCGAGGTCGTCGCGCACCTCGAAGGTGCGACCGGTAACTGGGTCGGAATGGCGTCCCGGCGGCATGCCTGCCCACGCCGTCGCATCGGTGACGAGGGCGACGCGACCCGCCCCTTTCGCTCGCCACAAGACCTGCTGCATGATCGGGTGGACGTGTGCGCCGTCGGCGATGAGCTCGCAAATGACGCGGTCGTCGACCATCAGTGCGCCGGCCGCACCCGGGTTACGGTGGTGCAGGGGTTGCATGCCGTTGAAGGTGTGCGTGGCGTGACGTGCCCCGGCGTCGATCGCCGCGCGTACGAGTTCGGGCGGCGCGGTGGTGTGACCGACGGAGACGGTGACCCCCGCGCTGGCGAGGCGCGCGATGAAGTCGAGCGCGCCCGGGAACTCGGGTGCCGCCGAGACGAGGCGGATTGCACCGGCCGCGGCAGCCTGGAGCCGCGCAAAGTCGTCCCACTCTGGCAAGATCGCGCTGCGCCCTGAAGCCTCCCGGGCACCCCACGCGACCCACGCGTCCCAGTTCAGCCACGGGCCCTCGATGTGGAAGCCAAGCGCGCGTGCGCCCCCTGTCGCGGTCCCGACGACCTCGGCGAGTCCCGGCAGCCACTCGCACATCGCGTCGGCCCACGCCTTCGGACCGTCACCGGGCTTGGCGACGAGGCCGTAGTTGCCGACCGTCATGAGAAGGCCGGTGCAACCGCTCTCGGCACGGCGCTTCAAGATTTCGCGCGCCGGCGCCGGTCCGTCGACGTAGCGGTGACCCCACCCACCGTGCGTGTGCACGTCGATGAAGCCGGGCATGAGCGTTGCATGAGCACCGAGGTTGATCGTGGTCGCTTCGGCAGGAATGGCGTCACCACGGTGGAGGAGGCGTTCGATCCGTCCGCCGGAGGTGAGGATGCCGGTGGCACCAGGAACCGCATCGGGGTCAAGCACGGAACCGGCGAGGATGGCGAGGGGGGTGTCAGGCATGGCGCACGATATCGCCCTCCCTTTCCCGTGGCAACGGGGGAATACTTCGTCGTACGGAGACGCATCCCCGGAGCGCCTCTTCCTCAACCCCTTTCCGAGAGAACCCCCACGAATCTTGATCGACCTCCCCCGTTGCGACGGGCGAATACAGCCTCCTCAGCGAAGCGCCTCCGTAGGAGGAATTGAGAGGCGCAAGCGACTGGATAACTAAGGGCAAGACCGATGGCACACTTCGCCCATGCCGAATGAAAACTTGGGCGCACATGGCCCATCGCCGGAGGTTGAGGCGTACATCGCCGCCGCGCCGGAGGCATCCCGCGCGCGCCTGCAGGAGATCGCTGCCCTGTTCCGCGCTGAGTTGCCGGAGGCGACCGAACGCATCTCGTACGGAATCCCGACCTGGCACCTCGTCGAGAACGTGGTGCACGTCGCCGGATACGAGCGGCACGTGGGCCTCTACCCTGGTTCCGGGGCACTCGTCGCGTTCGCGGAGGATTTCGCCTTCTACGCAACGTCAAAGGGCACCGTGCAGTTCCCGCATGACCGGGCGTTGCCCCTGGACCTGATCCGCAAGGTCGTGCGATGGCGGCTTGACCGGGTGCGCGAGAAGGGCGCAGCGTCACCCGCGCGACGTCGTGCGACGCCGACCAAGCCAGCTCCCATCGCGCCGGGGGTGTCGCCGGAACAGGCCTCGGTGGAGCGTGGCGGCGTGGTCGACCCGGGAATGATCACGTTCGAGGCCACGCTCCACCGGTCGGACGCGTCGGGGGCGGCGTGCTTCGTGGACTTCCCGCTCGACTTGAAGGCGACGTACGGCAAGGGGAACCTCGTACCGGTGGTGGCGACGTGGGATGGCCGGGTTCAGTACCGAGGCGCCCTCGCGATGATGGGTGGCGACTGCGCGTTGCTGATCTGCCGGAAAGACGTCCTAGCGCAACTGGGCAAAGGGCCAGGCGACGTCGTTCAGGTCTCGGTGGCGCTCGACACGGCGCCACGCGAGGTCGGCGCGCCGGACGCACTCGGGGCGGCCCTTGATGCCACCGATGGTGGGCGCGAGGCGTGGGACGGGCTATCGCCGTCGAGCCGGCGCGAGTATGCCCAGTGGGTCGACGAGGCGAAGCGTGAGGCCACGCGCGATGCACGGGTGGCGAAGGCGGTGCCGATGATCCTCGCGCGGAAGCGCCTGAAGGGCTAGCGATCCCACCCGTCGTCAGGCGCAACGAGGGGAAGCAGTAAAGGCCCCCTTCCCAACGAAAGCGTCCACCTTCCTTCGTCGGGTGGTCAGTAGCTTGCGCCTCCGTAGGAGGCCTCTGCCCCGAGAACGCCCCCCTAGCCGACGAGGAACGAGCATACGGTGGGAAGATGAAAACGGGCGAATACATCCCCCTCAGCGAAGCGCCTCCGTAGGAGGAATTGAGAGGCGCCCTCCGTACTGGATAACTTACGGCGAGTACGACCTCCTGTGCGCCAGGGTCAGTACTCGCCGACGGTGCGGGACTTCACGAAAGCCCAGTCGATCTCGGCGCCCCATCCGGGCAGCATCGACGGCGAGAGGTGACCATCGACGACATCTGGCGCGTTCGTGATGCCAATCTCGCGCGCACGCGCCACCGCGCCTGCGAACAGTTCGTACGCGTATGTGTTGGCGATGGCGCACTGAAGCTGCACGTGGACGTGACCGCCAAGACCGCCAATGGCGTTCATCTCAACGTTGGTGCCGTGCAACTCGGCGAGGTGCGCCAGCTTGACGAGTGACGTCGTGCCATTGCGCGCGTTCACGCGGATCAGGTCGGTGGCACTGGCCTTGAGCCACTCGGCGCAGAGCCGCATGTCGTACATCAGCATCTCGGTGGCCATCACCGGCATGCGCGTCAGCGCGGCGCAGAGTTGCTGGTAGCGGAGCATCTCCTGCTCGTAGAAGGGTTCCTCAAGCCAGAGGAAGCCAAGGTCCTCCATCACGTGGCCGACGGTGATCGCTTCTTCAAGGGAGTACGAGCAGACAGGGTCGTTCATCAGCACGAAGTCGTCGCCGAGGGCACGGC
>CAILQO010000040.1 GCA_903836285.1 uncultured Chloroflexota bacterium | reverse complement strand
GTCGCCGAAGCCGACTGGGTGGCCATCCTCGATGACGAACTCGAGCGTGCCTGCCACCGGCGAGACGACCTCTCCGGCCATGCCAAGCGTCTCGACGACCGCCACGACCGCACCTGAGGCGATCGTGGCGCCGTCCTCAACGAGGTTCGGCACCCCCTCGACGCGCGACCGATGGAAGAAGCCGACCGACTGGGACCGCAGTGACACCGGTCCGGGAGGCGCCGAGGGTGAAGCCCCCTCCCCAATCCCTCCCCCGCTGTGGCCGGAGAGGGGCGAGTACGCCTCGCCGGCAGGTTCCGTCGACATCACGGATGCCACCGACGCACGCTCTATCTCAATGGCCACGTCGCCATCTTCGAGGCGCAACGACTCCACGTCGGTACGCGTCACCGCGGAGAGCAACGCCGCGACGTCACCGCCAAGCAGCGACGCCAACCGCGACGCGTCGTCCATCGGACGTTCCACGGACATCGATCCTGCCTACTGCGCGCGTTCGATGTAGCTGCCGTCGCGCGTGTCGACCTTGATCCGGTCGCCGGAGTTCACGAACAGGGGGACGTTCACGACGAGGCCGGTCTCAACGGTCGCCGGCTTCGTACCACCGGTGGCGGTATCACCCTTGAAGCCCGGGTCCGTCTGCGTCACGGTCATGATCAAGTTCAGCGGCAACTCGACCCCGATGGGTTCCTCGCCGTACATGTTCACTTCCAGCTGCATGCTGTCCTTGAGGTAGTTCACGGCGTCCCCGAGGATTGCGCGGCTCACCGAGATCTGGTCGTACGACTCCTGATCCATAAAGTGGAAGGTGTCGCCATCGACGTAGAGGTACGTCACCGGCTTGCGGTCGATACGAATGCGCCGAAATTTCTCGGAGGCCGAGAACGTGCGGTCGAAGATCGCGCCGGACCGCAGGTCGCGCAGCTTCAGACGCGCCTGAGCGCCGCCGCGCCCAACTTTGATGTGCTGAAACTCGATGACGGAATAAATCTTGTTGTCAAGTTCGATACCGATGCCTCGGCGCAGGTCGCTGACGTTGATCACGTGCGTTTGGTCTCCCGTCGGGAAAGGGAATCCGGTGGCGCGGCGCCCATGCGAACGGCACGCCTGCCCCGGTCGTCGGTGAAGTGTACGTCGGCACCCGGACGAGAGGTCATCGCCGACGCTTCGGCGTCGCGCAACGCTACCCGGCGATGGCGACCACCGGACGCTTGTGCGCCGTCGTCATCACCTGGCATCGCGCCTCACCCACGATCACCATGTCCTCGATTCGGACGCCGCCCCACCCGGGGAGATAGATCCCCGGTTCGACAGTGACGACCGCCCCGACCGGGATCGGTGCATTCCCACGTTCACCTCGGCTTACCCACGGCGCCTCGTGGATCGCGAGGCCCACACCGTGCCCGGTGCTATGCCCGAACGCCTCAATCGGGTCGAACCCGGCGCGCCCAATGGTGTCGCGCGCCAACGCGTCGGCCACAACGCCGGTCATCCCGGCCCGCAAGCCGTCCTCGCACGCCTCCTGCGCCGCCAGCACCGTCGTGTAGGCCTTCCAAAAGGTCTCGTCGGGTTCGCCAAGCACGAGGGTACGCGTCATGTCGGAGCAGTAGCCGTCGACGACGCATCCCATATCAATGACGATCGGTTCGCCCGCCTGAATCGGCCGGTCGCCCGGGCGATGGTGAGGCATGGCACCGTTCGGGCCACTCGCGACGATCGTCGGGAACGACAAGCCGGTCGCGCCCGCCTCGCGCATGTGGACTTCAAGCTTCCACGCCACTTGGCGTTCGGTCATGCCCGGTCGCAACGATGCCCCAATCGCCTCGATGGCCCGATCAGCGATGAGAACCGCCCGGCGCATCGACTCGATCTCGGTTGCGTCCTTCACCTGCCGCAGCGGCACGAGGAGGTCCGTGCCTTCTTCGGCGTGCACATCCGGCGCGTGGGCCGCGAGGGAGGCGCGCAACCGGCGCCCCGCGTCTAGGGTGAGGTTGTCGGCCTCCACCAGCAGCGTGCGCACCCCATGCGCCGCGGCGCGCGTCGCGATGGCGTCCCACGCCGACCCTTCAATGCGCACGACC
>CAILQO010000039.1 GCA_903836285.1 uncultured Chloroflexota bacterium | reverse complement strand
GCTGCGCGCGCACCAATCGCGTCCGCCGCCGCCTTTGGCAGGTGGCATAGCCCAACGACCGCCTCGACGGCGCCTTTCGCCACCACCACCGCGCCCAAACCCCGCTCCCCTTGAAACGTCCCATCCTCAGCCCGGCCCCCGTTGAGATGGGAGCGTGGAGGGTCGACCTTGGCGCTTGAAATCGGAAGACCACCCGCTCCGTTGCGACGGAAGAAGCGGGAATCGCTGCGTGGCACCCACGCGTGCACCACCGCAAGGCGGTCGGGTGCCATTGGATATTCGCGCACCAGCGACCATTCTGGGTGCTGATGCTCGGTGCCGCCAAGGACCGCGTCCGCTGCATCGCGCAGCGCCCGGTCCATCGGGTCGAATCCGTCTGGCCGACTCGCGAGGACAGCGTGCTCGAGCAGCACGTGGGTTGCCTCCGGCAGCTCGCGGTGCGCGGTCGCGAGATCGACGGCGTCGCTGCCTGCAATTAGCCACCTGGTGGTCATCCGGTTGCACGTGAGCGTGCCGGTCTTGTCGACGCAGAGCACGGTCGTTGACCCAAGGGCTTCGATGGCCGGCATTCGTCGCGTGAGCACATTGCTTTGGGAGATTCGCCATGCCCCGAGTGCGAGAAACACGGTGACCACCACCGGAAACTCCTCGGGGAGGATTCCCATCGCCATCGCGACCCCGGCGAGCACGCCCTCCCGTAGCGCAACCAGGTCGCGACCTCTCGTCACCGCATACCACAGCGCGACGAGGATGCATGCGCCGACCCCGATGATCGCGAAGAACCGCACTACCTGTGCCGTCTCACGCTGCATTGATGTTGGTTCAGCGCCGATGGACGCCAGTTCGTTCCCAATCTTGCCGAGAGTGGAGTGGGGGCCCGTAGCGGTGACCCGGGCTGTCCCATGGCCAGATGCCACGAGCGTGCCGGCGAGGAGTGACCCGTTCGCCGCAGCGCCTGCTGGCGCGCCCAGCGAGTCCTTCAGGACGGGGACCGACTCCCCGGTGAGAAGCGACTCGTCCATCGACAGGTTCGTGGCCCGAAGCAGCGTTGCGTCTGCTGGTACTCGGTCGCCCTCGCCGACGAGCACGATGTCGCCGACAACCACCTCGCGGCTCGGGACCCGCACGATCCGCCCCTGCCGCCAGACACGCGCCGTAGGTGTTGAGAGATCGCGCAGTGCATGAAGCGCTTCCTCGGTGCGCCGTTCCTGAACAACGGTGATCCTGATGATCACGAAGACGCTTGCCAGCAGCATGGCGGCATCGACCGCTTCGCCAACGAGCACGTACAACATGCCTGCGACGATGAGCATCAGGAGCATCGGCTCCCGGAGAACGTCAAGGATCAGGTGGATCAAGCCTCGCGTTGACGTTGATGGCAGCTCGTTCGGCCCGTCTGTGACAAGTTGTGCCGCCGCCTCAACGTCCGTCAGTCCGTCCAAGGCGGTCGGCATGTCCATGTCAATCGCGATGCGACCCGCCGTCCCCAGCACGGATGCGCACGTCGCACCAGTCGCCCGAGCGACATGGGTTGGTCGCAGCTCATGGCAGTCCTGGCGCGATGCCGAGCAACAACAACCGTCACGTCTCCGGGGGTGCATCGGTGGGAGTGGTGCAGACGGCTCCGACCACAGTTAGATCGTGGCGAGTGTTGGCGTTTCTCGCGTCAGGGAATCTCCCGATCGTGCCGCGTTGGTGCCTCATGACAGCACGCCGCCAAGGACGGCCATGGCGAAGCGATGGGGCAGGAACGCCACGACCGCCCGGAGCACGTGAGCATCGGCACCGATGATCACGCGCGCCGGAGGGTTCTTCCGCGACGCAAGATCGACGATCGCCTTGGCGACGACGTTGGGGGTCGCTGCGAAGCGCGCCGCGAGCTGAGCCGAACGCCGAAAGCGCGTAAGCCCGCGAAAGTACGGCTTGGGTGCAACTCGCGGCAGCGTGCGGATCGACGCATCGAGCAAGTGGTCGGCCTTCTCCAACATCGGCGTTCGCACCGTTCCTGGCAGTACGGCCACGAGGTGGATCCCGTCGTGTCGCAGTTCATGTCCCACCGCGTCACTCCAGCCAACGAACCCGAACTTTGCGGCGTGATAGGTGGACTGCCAAGGCATCGGGGCGATCCCTGCGATGGACGCCACGTTTACGATGATCGATCCGCCTGCCGGGTTCGAGGCGTCGTTCGCCCCATCGCGCAGCGCGGGCACTAGGTTTCGCGCCAAGGCCATCGGGCCGAGGAGGTTCGTCTCGATGACCTCTCGGTCAGACTCCGCGTCTCCGAAGGCGAATGCCCCCGGCGACGATATCCCCGCGGCATTGATCAAGGCGTTCAGCTTTCCGCCTCGTGCCGAAACCTCCCTGACGACGCCGGCGCGGTCGGCTTCGTTAGTGACGTCGAGTGTGACTGGCACGACGTGTCGCGCGATAGCCCGATCAGTGGTACCTTCGGCGATCCATGCCCGGCGTGCATCGGCACTCCGAACGCCGGCAAGGCAGTCCCAGCCGGCGCGGGCGAATAGGCGGGCGGTTTCCTGTCCGATGCCGGACGATGCACCTGTCACGATGACGAGCCTTGACCTATCTCTCTTCACGGCCCCGATGGTGCCGGATCAGCAAGCCAGACCGCTC
>CAILQO010000038.1 GCA_903836285.1 uncultured Chloroflexota bacterium | reverse complement strand
GTGCCACCGGGAGCGACCATCCGCACCGCTCCGGCACGGGTCGCCCCGACCCCCACGCAGTCGAGGGCACCGTCGAAGCCTTCGCCGTCAGTCAAATCGAGCGAGAGGCGTCCGAGTGCATCAGTGGTGCCATCATCGGCCCCGGTGTTGACCACCGCGGTCGCACCGAGCCGCTTCGCGACCTCAAGGCGGTGCGGGTCGCGATCGATGACGACGGTCGTCGTGGCCCCCGCAAGGCGCGACGCCTGCAGCGCCAGCAGGCCGATTGTGCCGGCGCCAAAGATGGCGATAGATCGCGGGAGCACGCCGGCTTCGCCGAGGAGGCGCACGCCATGAATGGCGACGGCCAACGGCTCGGCGGTGGCGGCATCGTCGTCGGAGATGGCGGCCGGGGTGTGATGCAGGTAGCGAACCGAGCAGCTCATGAGTTCGGCGTGGCCACCGTGGCGGTGCAGGCCGAGGAGGATGCGGTTCGGGCAGGCGTTCGTGCGCCCCCGTTGGCAGATCCGGCAGGTGCCGCACGCCATGAGCGGGTTCGGTACGACACGGTCGCCGACGTGCCAGCGGTTGTGGTCGACGTCCGGGCCGAGGGCCTCGATGACGCCGGCGAACTCGTGGCCCATGACGAGGGGCGGGCGACGCCGCGGGCTCTTGTGCGCGACGCCCTCAAGCTCCGAGCCACAGATTCCGGCGCGCGTGACACGGACGAGCACCTCGTCACCAACCAACGGTTCCGGTTCCGGCAGGACAACCTGCTCGACCACGCCGAAGTCCGTCAACATCACCGCCCGCATCGTCGCCATCGCCATTCCTCTCCTCGGTGGGCAGGGCCTGGCCCCCATCTCTCATTACTGAGGAGGGAACGGGGCGCTTTCGCCGGCCAGACCAACGAGAGAGACCCCCTCCCCCGGCCCCTCCCCCGTTGCCACGGGAGAGGGGGGTGACTGGCGCCTTCTCCCGATCTGAAGCGTACCCGTTGCCCCATCTCGGGCCGTTTCGCACATCGTGGCTCGACCCCTCTGGCACGTCATCTCTGCCCTCGTCCCGGCGTACGTGGCATTCGCGAGACACGGCAGCCTTGCGGGTGCCTCGGTGCTTGCCGGGGCGGTTGCGGTCGACGGCGACCACCTCGTCGATTGGGCGCTGAACGGCGGACGCGAGGACTACTCGACGCGGATCGTCGTGCCCGGCCATGGGTGGGAGTTTGGGGTCGCCGCGATCATCGCCGCCCGTACCGGCCTGGTACCGGCGCCGTGGCGGGCCGCCGCCGTGGCGTTCGGCGCGGGCCTGACCTGCCACCTGATCCTCGACCACGCGCGAAACCGGCCCGAGACGCTCCTGGGGTATGCGTTCCTCTGGCGCTTGGCGAACGGCTTTGATCGCCACCGCAGCGGATGGCTCCCGTCGGCGGCGTGGGTGGCGCGGTACGTCACATCGTCACGCCCGGCGTCGCTTCCGGCCCTGCTTGGCGCCGCCGTCGCGACGGCGATCATCTGGTTCGCGACTGAAGACCCCGCCTGACACCGCCGCTACCCCCGTAGAAACACCTCGAGTACCGGCACCTCGACGCCGACTGGGGGTTGCACCGGGATAGCCAGGACCGCCGCGTCGGCGCGCACCGTCGGGTAGTGCCCGGCGTCCTCATACTCGCCGAGGCGCACCTCTGACCCATCGTGCAGGAACTGCGCGTACGCCACCTTCCCGGCGAGGCCGTCGAGGAACAGGTGCCGGAACGGCCACGCGAACAGGTGCACGTATAGCCGGCCCGTCTTTGGATTCCACGTGTACCGGCAGTCCGGCGGCGCAGGCAGGTCGGCCGGCGCCTGCGTGCACCCCCGGACGGCACGGGCGTGGTGGTGCATCCACGACCCGACCGCCGCCAAGGTCGCACGCGCCCGTGGGTCGAACTCGCCGCGCGCGGTCGGCCCGACGTTCAAAAGGAGGTTGCCACCCTTCGAGACGCCGTCGACAAGCATCCGGATGAGCATGCCCGGCGACTTCCAGTCGAGGTTGTCGCGGTCGTAGCCCCACGACCCGTTCAGGGTCTGGCACGCCTCCCACATCACCGGCGCACCGTCCACGTGCATCCACGCACGCGGTTGGTATTGCTCCGGCGTGAAGAAGTCTTGGCGCACCTCCGACCGGTTGTTCACCAGGACGTTCGGTTGCAGGTCGCGCACCATCTCGAGCAACTCGTGCGCACCCCAGTCGTCGGCACCCTTCCCCTTACTCCATCCCCAGTCACGCCACGAGTACGAGAAGTCGAGCCACAACACGTCGATTTGCCCGTAATTGGTCAGCAACTCACGGACCTGCCCGTGCAGGTACGCGCGGTACTTCGCCATGTCGCGCCCGGCCTCCGCCTCGCGGAACGGCAGGTCGTCGCGACGCGGATGGTGGCCGTCGACGGGGAACTCGGGGTGGTGCCAGTCGATGAGCGAGTAGTAGAAGCCGACGCGTAGCCCCTCCGCGCGACAGGCCTCAACGAACGGCCGGATAAGGTCGCGCCCACCCGGAGTGTTCGTCGCCTTGTAGTCGGTCAGGGCCGAATCGAAGAGGCAGAAGCCGTCGTGATGCTTCGTCGTGATGACGGCGTACTGCATCCCGGCCGCCCGGGCATCGCGCGCCCACTGACGCGGGTCGTAGAGGTCAGGGTCGAAGTGGTCGAAGTACGGCCGGTAGTCCTCGTTGGTGATCTTCTCGCGGGTCATCACCCACTCGTGGCGGGCGGCGAGCGAGTAGATGCCCCAATGCACAAAGAGGCCGAGGCGGGCGTCGGTGAACCATGCGGTGTCAGTGGCGGTACGCGTCTGCATGGCGGGCAGCATAGCCGCGGCGGGCGTGCCCTGACTCCCCTCTCCCGCGCATCGGGACGATCACCGCGAGGCCGACGCCGAGGTCGTGCGCCCCATCGATCAAGAGCGCCAACACCACCGTCGGACGACCCTCCGTCGCCGCCTGGCAACGACCACCCTCACCAAGCGTAGGCGGGCACCCCTCCCCCGCCGACCGTCGGGACTACCCTGCGGCAAGCAACGCACGCGGCGGCCGCACCGTCACGTGTAGTGACGTGCCACGACCCAACCGCGTATTCACCGCCCGCGAACCAACCGCCCCCGCACTGGGTGGGGCCGCGCGCCGCGCGCCGCCCGGAACCGGTGCCAGACCCGAGATGCAGCTTGGGGCGTCGCGCCCGCTCGTCCTCGACCGGACGCCGGTCCCGTGGAAGGTGCGGATCGAGGGCCGGCGCGCCGCCGCAAGCCGCCGGCGCGCTTTGGAGCGCGCCATCGCCGCGGTCGGTGGGGCGGTGGTCGCCGCCGGGGTGACGATCGCCGCCGTCCTGCCCCCTAGCCCGTTCGCACCGGCCGTCCTCGGCGCGGTCCACGACCTGCCCACGCGGTTCGCCGCGATTGAGCGTCGCGCCGCCGGTGTCGCCTTGGGCCTCTTGCCATCACGCGCCGCTGCCAGCCCATGGTCCGCCGCCCGCGAGAACCCGTCGCAACCGCTCCCTCCCCTCCCGACGGTCATCAAGTGGTTCCCGCCACCGACCTACACCGCAGCACGCCCGGCGGACGCCCTGCAAACGTCGACACGTGCCACCATCCGCGACACCTTCCCGCCGACCTCCACCGTCGCCGCGTCGGTAACCCCATTCCCAACGACGACCGCCATCCCCACCTCGACTGCGGCACCGTCCGCGACGGCCGTCCCAACCGAGACGCTAGCCCCCACGGTGGAGCCGTCCGCGACCGCCGTACCCGAGCCGTCCGCGACCGCCATCCCGGCCACCTGGACGCCGGCACCGGCACGCGCCACGGCGACCGCTGCCCCCGAACGGACTGCCGACGCGGCGCCAGTCGTGGCGGGAGCGCGCCGCCCAACGCCCGCAACCGAACCCCCAACGGCCCCGCCTTCGGTGGCACCGCCCGATCCCGACGCGCCGTTCCCGACGCCGACCGCCGATCCTGCACGCCTCGCCGTGGCCGTGCCCCGCGCCGATATCACCCTCCTCGATGCCATCCGCCAGGCCTTGCCGATCGACCCGGAACTGGTGGCGGTTAGCGTGATCCACCTCGAGACCGGCACCGCGGCGGGCCTCCACGACGACCGCGTTGCCGTCCCTGCGAGCCTGTACAAGGTGGGGGTCCTCGCCGAGGCCTACCGCCAGATCGAGGCCGGGACGCTCCGCAGCGAAGAGCCGCTCCGCCTCCTGCCGACCGACTGGGCGCCCGGCGCCGGCATCCTGCAAGGGCGGATCGGCAGCCAGGTCTCCATTGCCGACGCCCTGCGCCTGATGATCGGCATCTCCGACAACGTCGCCGCGCACGCGATTGTCCGGCGCATCGGCGTCGATCGGGTCAACGCGAACAACCAGCGCCTCGGCCTCGCCGGCACCCGCTACTACGTTGACGACCGGCCGGACACGACCACCGCCTCCGACATGGCGCGACTGTTCTCACTCCTGGCGCAGGGGAAGGTTGCGGGGCCGGAGGCGACCGCCCAGATGATCGCCCTGATGCGCCAGATCCAACCCGCCGCGTGGCTCCCAAAGGGGGTCCCCGGTACCGTCCCCGTGGCGCACAAGTCCGGGCAGCTCGGGGGTGTACGCAACGACGCCGGGATCGTCTACGGCCCGACCGGGCCATATGTCGTCGTTGTGCTCACCGACAACCGGCGCAACCCAGCCCTCGGCGAACGGGCGATCACGTCGGTGGCCCGCTCGGTGCACGCGTTCTTCGCGGCGGGGGGCTAGCTCTGGGCGGGTGTCACCCGCAGGTTCGAAAAGAACGCCTCCGTGCCGATATCCACCCATAGGCCCAAGGCGCCGCCCGTTGCCGGGTCTCCTTTCGCCTCGATGTCGTGCAGCACGACCCGGCCATCAACGCGCACCGTGACGGTCGTCACCCCGACCTCCACGCACAGGTTGATCCACTCGTCCGGGGCGATATCGGCCCCCGACTCGAAGCGCCCGTCCGGGTAGTCGCGACGCAGGCGGTCGAACTTCCAGTCCGGGTACGCGAAGTACTGCACGGCCCGGACGTCCCGCGGGGGCGGCGGCGACACCTTGCGTCCGTTCGCGGGGCGCACGTAGGCGCACTCAAACCGGTCAATGTCCTCGCTGATGTGCCATGCGACCCCAGCGAAGGCGCGCGCGTACTCTGGGGCGTCGGGTCGCAGCCGCGAGAGGAGGTCAACCTCGACCGTGCCTGCCTCGAACGCTAGTGGGATGCGCACAAACGTCGGCGCATCGATGTAGTCGACGTCCGGCACCCCACGGGCAATGACCTCGTCGGTGAGGGTCACCCGCAGCGCATCCCGGTCGCCAACCCTCGCGGGTGATGCCGTCACCCCGTGCAAGGTGGCTCCGTCCGGCATCACGTCAAGCGGGTGGATCGTCATTGGCGTACCAACGTTGCCGCCCCCTCGCCTACGCCATCGCCGGGGCCCGCGCCGCGCGCTCCCGCTCCTGCGAGGTTAGGTGGCGCTTCCGGAGGCGGATCGCCTTCGGGGTCAACTCCAGCAGCTCGTCCTCGCCGATCATCTCCATGAACTGGTCGAGCGAGAGGATCATCGGTGGCTCAAGGCGGACCGCGATGTCCGAGGTCGAGCTGCGGATGTTCGTCTGCTTCTTCTCCTTGCAGATGTTCACGGGCATGTCGTTCTCGCGGCTGTTGATGCCCACGATCATGCCCTCGTACACCTGCACACCCGGCCCGATGAACAAGCGCACCCGCTCCTGGAAGCCCGAGATTGCGTACGCCGTGGTCATGCCCGACTCGGTGGCAACCACGGCACCGTTGCGTTGGCGCGGGATCGACCCGCCGTACGGGGCGTACTCGATGAAGCGGCTATTCAACGTGGCCGTCCCGCGCGACGCCGTAAGCATGGCCCCCCGAAGCCCGATCAGGCCACGCGTCGGCATCTTGTAGGTCAGGCGTGCGCCTCGCCCGTCGTCCGGGGTCATGTGCTCGAGGACCGCTTGGCGTGGCCCAACCAACTCCGTCACGGTGCCAAGGTGCGCCTGCGGCACGATGATCACCACCTCCTCGAACGGCTCCTCGAGGCCTCGCTCGGTCCGGCGCATGATCACCTCGGGCCGACTCGCCGAGAACTCCAAGCCTTCGCGCCGAAACGTCTCGAGCAAGATCGCCAGATGCAACTCCCCGCGACCGGCCACGACGATCCCGTCACCAGCGGCGCCCTCACCGCTTTCAGTACCGGTGCGAATCCGCAGCCCAACGTTTGTCTCGAGTTCACGATCGAGTCGCTCACGCAACTGTCGCGAGGTGATCGCCTTCCCGTCGAGGCCAGCAAACGGGCTGGTGTTCGGCCCGAGCGTCATCTGCACGGTTGGCTCGGTGATGGCGAGGCGAGGCAAGGCCTCCGGCTCGGCGGCATCCGCCACCGTGTCGCCGATGGTCACCGACGGCATCCCGGGGATCGCCACGACGTCGCCCGCACGCACCTGATCGACCGCGAGTCGGCCGAGGCCAGCGAAGGTGTAGAGGTCGAGCAGCTTGAGCGGCGCGGACGGTGGGCCGCCTCCGAGGCAGCGCACCGACATGCCCTTCGCGAGAGTGCCCCGGATGACCCGCCCGATGGCGATGCGCCCACGATGGGGGTCGTAGTCAAGCGCCGAGACAAGGACCTGCACGGGACCGTCGAGGTTGGCCACCGGCGGCGGCACGTGCTCAACGATGGCGCGGAAAAGCGGTCCGAAGTCCGGGGCGAGCTCCTCGGGGGATGGCCCGGCACGCCCCTCGCGGGCGATGGCGTAGATGACGGGGTACGAGAGTTGCGCGTCGTCGGAGGCGAGTTCAAGGAACAGGTCGGCGATTTCCTCCACCACTTCGGCGGCGCGGGCATCCTTGCGGTCGACCTTGTTGACGACAACGAGGGGGCGCAGACCGAGGTGCAAGGCGAGGCCGAGGACGAAGCGGGTCTGGGGCAACGGCCCCTCCGCAGCGTCCACCAGCAGGAGGCAGCCATCGGCCATCGAGAGGGTGCGCTCGACCTCGCTCGAGAAGTCCGCGTGGCCGGGGGTGTCGATGAGGTTGACCTTGATGTCACCGTACTGGATGGCGGCGTTCTTCGCGAAGACGGTGATCCCGCGCTCGCGCTCCAGCTCATTCGAGTCCATGATGAGCGTGCCGGCGGCGTCGGCATCCCGGAAGACCATGCTCTGCTTCAGCAGGCCATCCACGAGTGTGGTCTTGCCATGGTCGACGTGGGCGATGACCGCAATATTCCGAAGGTCGGTGCGGGCCGTCCCGCCGGGGTTGGTGGTGTCATTCGTCATGTGATGACCTGAAGCGTAACAGCGGCGCGACGCCCGGACGCTCCGTCCCCAGATGCGCGACAACGGCGGGCCGGCGGAAGGCAGCGCGCCGCGGGTTGCCTGCGCCCTACGCGTGGCCGGCTGCGGGCACCCAGGCGTAGCCACCGACGTCGCGCACAAACCCGAACGGCTCGATCACCGCGCCATCGGGGCGCTCACGCGTCGCCGACGCACTCGCACCGCCCCCGCCGACCACATGACCGTTCCACCGCGTCACGACGAGGCGCACCCACGCCCCCGGCAGGCGCATCGCCCACCACCGTGCCAGCGCCGCCGCCGCGGCCCCAACCTGCGGGTGGCCCTGCAGCGTGACCAGCGTTGCGCGCCCGTCGTCGTCGCAGGCCATCGTGGCGACGGCATCGCCCCACCACGTCGCGACCGCCAGGTGCGCACCACGCGCGAAGCGCAGTCCCCCACCCTCGGCGTCGGTGTCTGCAGAGGTGTCATCGTCCGGGAAGGCCGGGCCAGACTCTAGGTCGCTGCCGTCGTCCAGTCCGTTGCTCGAGGCCGCCACCCCGGCGTCACCGAGGGGCCAGAACGCCGGGTCGAGCGACGCGATCACGACGAGACCAGCACCCGACTCGGCCGGCGAGGCGGTGCCCGACCGTGCGATGGCCCGCGAAGCGGCGACCTCGCGCAACCGCTCGACCGCATCCGGCAGGGCGTACTGCACGCCGGGAAAGCCCTCGACGAAGTAGCCGCGCAGCACCTCGCCACGCGCTTCGAGGGAGGCCAGCACCGGCTCGAGAGCGTCCCAGTCGAGGCCCGGGGCATCACGGGTGACCGAAGCCCGGGTCACGACCCCCCACCGTGCAAGGAGTTGGCGCACCTGTCGGCGACGACGGTCCTCGGGGTCCGGAAAGCGCCCGAGGAAGGACGGCCGGTGGACGAGCGACCACCGCCCGGCCCACGCCTGGGCCGCGAGCGACGGCGCCCCCCCACCGCCACGGGTGATAGGCGCAGCGTTCGCCACGACCTCCCGGGCGCGACGCCTCGCCGCGGCCATCTCTGCCCGGCCAAGCCGTGGCAGCGCTTCGCCCGGGCCTAAGCCGCGCAGGCCAGTCACGGCGCGCCCGGGCAATGGCGTGCGCTCAACACCCGGCGATAGCCACCCCTCTGCAAGCGCGACGAGTGCCCCCGGCGCGTCGTGGGTCACCAGTCCGGCCCGCACGAGGTCCACGATGGCCTGCCTCGCGCCGGGCATGTCGAGGCCAGTGGCCGCGGCAACCTCGGAAGCGAGCAGTGCCCCCTCCTCGCGCAATGCCTCAAGGGCATCGCGCGCCGGACCCGAAAGGGCCGCAGCCCGTGCGTCCCCAACGTCAGAATTCAGGAAGAGGCCGACCTCACCGCGGAACGAAATGGCGGCGCGCAGGCGACCAGCAACCGGCGTGTCGGTCGGCACGACAACCCACGCGATTTCAGCACCAGGACGGTCGAGCACCTCCAGGTCATCCGGCGACAGGTGGCCGATACGCGGGGCGATCACGTCGCGCCGCCACGTCGTGACCGGCAGCACCAAGCCCCGCAACTGCTGGACCGCCCGACGCAACCGGTCGACCTCGGTGGCGCCGCCCGCGTCGTCAGTGCCGGTCGCCTGCAACCCATGCCACCCAGCCAGGAAATGGGCGTATGCCGCCGGCGCCACCGGTCGCACCTGCCGACGCAGGGCGAGGATGGCCTGCCGGTGCATCTGCGCGACGGCACCCCGACTGGCCCACGACTCCGGTTCGTCCGTGCCGAATCGCCCGCGCACGAGGTCCTCACCGGTGGCGGCAAGGCATGCCTCGACCACCGCCTCGTCGAGGCGATACCGGCGTGCCAACGCTCCCGCGGTCACCGGCCCCGCATAGCGCACATGGCGGGCAAGCACCGGGCCGGGGTCTGTCGCGAGGTGCGCGTACTCATCAGTGAGTGATGCGTCGATCCAGCGCCCATGCCATCGGCAGACGTCGCCCGAAGCCACGAGCTGCTCGAGCCACGACGTCACGGCACCTTCCGGCACGCCCGTCGCAACGCGCGCTGCAACCTCGGTGTCGTCGAGGTCACCGGCCGCGACCAGCAACCGGGCGAGTTCGGCACGATCTCGGGCCTGCGTGGCCGGGGCAAGCCCCGCACGGCGATCCCGCGTCGCCTGCACCACCGCCGGGCCAAGCAAGTCCGCGAGGATCCCATCACGCAAGAGATCATCAAGCAATGCGTGGTCGAGCGAGAGGGTCGCGAGGGCACGCTCGCTTCTCGGCGTCGCTCCTTCGTACATGTATTGCATTTCAAGACGCGCATCGAGCGACTGACCAAGCACCGAAAGCCCGACGCGTGCCACTTCGGTGATGGCGATTGCACCCCGTTCGATGCCATCGAGGACCTCGACAAGCCCGTCAAGGTCGAGCACGTCGCGCAAGCAGTCGCGCACGGTCTCGTGCAGGAGGGGGAAGTCCGGGTGGGCGCTCACCGACTGCAGCAGGTCGGCGGCGCGCAAGCGTGTCATCCAGAAGGCGGTGCGCTTGCCCCGTGCGTTACCCGGCAAAAGCAATGCGCGGCCGGCGTTCATGCGGAATTGCGCCGCGAAGGTCGCGGACCCGGGCAAGGCTTCCACCAGCCGCGCACGGGCCTCGGCGGCGACAAGTCCCCGCACGAACGACATCGGGGGTGACGCCACCGTTTCCGGCAGGCGCATCATCACGCCGTCGTCGTTGCTCACGACCTGCGGTTCGGTGCCGTGGCGCGCAGCGACAAGGCCCGCCAGTGCCAGCGCCCATGCACCGTTCACCCGGCCACCGAACGGCGCATGAATGACCAACCGGACATCCCCGGCGGCGGCGGTCACGGTCTCAACAATGACGTGGCGGTCGGTGGCGACGCCCAGTCCGGGGCTGCCTATGACGGCATCGCCCGCGTCGAGGCGGCGCGCGAGGAGGTCGATGATCACGCGGATACCGTTCCGGTCGAGGCCGGACCCCCGGGCAAGCCACGTCACGATCGACGCCGCTTCCGAACCCAACCCAGGCGCCGTGCCAGCGGCACGGCACGACTCAACTTGAGTCTCGTCAAGCACGTCGAGCGACGCGCGTGCCTCGTCGTCCAGGGCCAGCACCATCCCGGCCAGCTCACGCGTGAAGGCACCGACGCGCTTCCCGAGGTCGAACGGTCGCCATGGCATGTCGCCGCGCCAGAAGGGCATGCGGGGGATCGCACCGGGTGCCGGCAGCGCAACGACCCGGTCGTCGTCGATGGCGCGGATGCGCCAGACCTGCGAACCCAGCAGGAAGGTGTCGCCGGGCCGCGACTCAAAGACGAACTCCTCGTCAAGCTCACCGATGCGCGTCCGTCGGTCGGGCAAGACCACGCGGAAGTGGCCACGGTCCGGGATGGTGCCACCATTACCCGTGGCGATCATCAGGGCGGCCGGACGCGCTGTCACGACCCCGGAGGTGCGATCCCAGTCGAGGCGCGCCGGCACGCGTGAAGTCCCGGTGTCAAAACGACCGGAAAGCATGTCAAGGATGGCGCGAAACGACGCCTCGCCCAGATCGCGGAACGGCCACGCCCGACGCGCGAGGGCCAGCAGCGACGCGTCGGTCCAGGTTGCGCCACCCGACCCGGCGACGATCGCCACGAGGTGTTGCGCCAGCACGTCGAGGGGGTTCTCCGGTGTGGCGACCGGTTCGATCGCCCCGGCAAGCATGGCGTTCGCCACGGCGGCGGCCTCGAGCACCTGCGACGGTGTCACCGGGAAGAAGCGCGCCTTGGCCACCTGACCGACCTGATGGCCACTTCGCCCGGCCCGTTGCAGGCCACTGGATACCGACTTCGGTGCCTCCAACTGGATGACCTGGTCGACGTCACCGATGTCGATGCCAAGCTCAAGGGATGACGTGGCGACGAGTGCCGGCAGGCGCCCTGCCTTGAGCGCCGCCTCCATTGACAGGCGCGCCGTGCGGCTCATGCTGCCGTGATGCGCGCGCACAGGTTCGCGCCCCGCCTCGCGCACGCGGCCATGGTCAGCGCCGGTGCCGAACATCCACCCATCGTCCGGGCCGGGCGGTGCGGGTGACCCGGCCCAGTAGTCGTTCAGGCGGTCGGCCGTCCGTTCCGCCAGCCGTCGCGTGTTGCAGAAGACCAGCGTCGACGTCGCGCCATCGACAAGCCCCGCGACCTCCGCGGTCACGCGCGACCACACCTCAGCAATCGGGACGCCGCGGAAGTCGTCGGCGACCGTACGGATCCGCAGGTCAAGCGCCTTGCGGGCGCCGGCGGCGATCGCATCCACGACGGTCACCGGGCGTGGGACCGGCGCCGGCGCTGACGCGACGCCCCCGAGGAACCGTGCGGCCTCCTCAAGCGGGCGCACCGTCGCCGAGAGGCCGATCCGTTGCGGGGGCACGGCAGCCATCGCCTCAAGCCGCTCGAGCGAAAGCGCAAGGTGGGCGCCACGCTTGGTCCCCACCAGCGTATGGATCTCGTCGACGATGACCGCGCGCGTCGTCACAAACATGCGGGATGCGCCTGAGGAAGTCAGGAGCAAGTACAGGCTCTCGGGCGTGGTGATCATGACGTGCGGTGGGCGACGGGCGTGCCGGGCACGTTCGGCCGATGGCGTGTCACCAGTGCGTATGCCAACCTCGATTTCGGGCAGGGCAAGGCCCATCGCCTGCGCCTCACGGGCGATACCGGCCAGGGGCACCTCGAGGTTTCGGGCGACGTCGTGGTTCAGCGCCTTGAGCGGTGAGACGTACAGGACCCGTACCCCGGGAGGTGGGTCACCTGGCGCAGGTCGCCTGCGGCGCGGCGCAGGTGTCGGTACACACCCCTCGTCGCCCGCAGGCGTCTCTCCCTGGGTCGAGGCGCGCCCTTCCGGGGTCGAGGCGCGCCCTTCCGGGGTCGAGGCACGCCCTTCCGGGGTCGAGGCGCGCGCTTCCGGGGTCGAGGCGCGCGCTTCCGGGGTC
>CAILQO010000037.1 GCA_903836285.1 uncultured Chloroflexota bacterium | reverse complement strand
GCTTCCCGTAAAAGCCGGACAGCCATGCCCCCGAGACCAGGCCCAGCAACGATCGGTAGCCCTCGTCGCCGTCTGCCAGCACGGTCAAATGGTGCGTCGACCGCTCCTTGGCGGCTCGATCATCGTCGACGCGACGTCCGATCGAGGTGTACACCTCGCAGCCGATAATCGGTCGAACACCGGCACTGCGGCAAGCGCGATCAAACGCCACCACTCCGTGCAGGCTGCCGTGATCGGTGATGGCAAGCGCAGACTGACCCAGAGCCGAGGCTGCCTGCGCCAGCTGGTCGCATCGCGCAAGCCCATCCAGAGGGGAGTACTCGCTGTGGACGTGTAGGTGCACAAATGCGCTCATGCGCGAAAGCGTATACTGACCTAAGCTGTCCTCGCCACGGCAGCTGGCCGGTTGACCGTTATCCATCCAGGCGGTGACGCAACGATCTCCGGCTGAGGGACGTCGACGCGATGGTGAGACCCGTCTGGACCCGCCAGCCAAGCGCGCTCAAGTCCGGCAAACCACCAGAGCCAGGCGGGGTTTGCGATGCGATAAATCCGCGTCTGCTCGTATTTCCGGTACGTCACAATCTGGTATCGACGCAGCGTGCTGAGGTGCTGGGATACCGCCGTTTGGTTTCGGTCAACCAGTTCAACAAGCTGTTGGACGGTGTACTCCTGGCCACTGGCGAGCAGGTGAACCAGCCGCAGTCGCGTCTGGTCGCTGAGTGCTGCCATTAAGTTCGCAATGCCGTCCTCTGCCGTCACCCAAAAGACCCCCCATGTTCCCATCCGATGCGCCTGCTGTCAGCATACACGTATGTGCTAACGTCCGCAATAGAACAAGTGTTCAAGGTTCCATGCGTCCGGTGAGGTACAGCCATCGCGCAAACACGAGGCGGTCGGTTATGTCAAAGCCGTCCCAACGAGGCCACATCGTGACGTACCGCCGTCGCAGCAGCAGTAGAACCCGAATGGTCTCCAAGTCGAAGCCGTCATCCAGCAGTCGTCGCACACCCGCGTCCACAAGGATCAAACGTGAGCGATGTCGTTGATCGCGCACGAATCCAAGACGCCTCGGCGTTTGCGGAGCTATATCAGCTGTACAGCCCCCGAATTCTGAGGCACATCCGGTCAATCGTGACCGACGGGCCGGCAGCCGAGGACCTCGCGCAAGCTGCTTGGGAGCGCGCGTGGCAACACATCACGAGAACCCGTCCGGGAACCCTATACATCCAAGCTTGGCTCTACCGCATTGCAACCAACCTTGCGATCGACCACGTGCGTCAGCTCGCCAAACGCAACACCGTCAGTCTGGAGCGGTCAGTTGCAATGCCACCATCCGCCCAGCCGGCAATGCATCCGGCATTTGAGACGAACCAAGTCTCCGACGACCCAAACGCTCACGTTGAGCATCGCGAACGACAGCAACTGGTTGCCAAGGCGCTCTCGACGCTGTCCCCCCTAGAGGCCGACATTCTGCTCAGGAAATCCGACGGGCTTTCGTCGCAGTCAATTGCCCGCGAATTGGGCATGACCAACCTCGACGTGCTGCGGACGCTCGCCGTCGCCTGCGCGAAGGCGCGAGGCAATATACTGGACCAACCGCGTTCGGGTTGCCTTCCTTGCCGGCGATCGACGCAATATTGACGATTCGGCCCCAACGACGCTCCACCATGTGCGGGATCACGGCCCTGCAACCGTAATACACACTGGATAGGTCGATAGCAATCACCTTCTCCCACTCGCCATCAGGGAGCTCCCATGATGGAGCCGACCGCCCAGCAATCCCTGCGTTGTTCACGATGATGTCAACGTGACCGTGGCGGTCGATAGCTTCTGCAACCATCCGCCGGACGCTCGCCTCGCTTGAAACATCGACCTCAACCGCCGAGGCACGCGCGCCAGTTCTGCGAAGCGTTTCGGCCAGCACTGCCGCGGCGCTGTGCCGGACATCCGCCACAACCACCTCATGCCCGTTGCCGTGCAGCTGTCGGGCGATTGCCTCGCCAATCCCGCTGGCTCCACCCGTCACGATTGCGACACGAGGGACCGTGGGTACGTCCTGATCCACCATCCTGATGTCCCTCAACGTGGCCAACGTGCTTCAGGCAAAAGCTGTGCGCGGCGCAATGTTGACCGAATGGTACCCCCCAAGGATCGCTGGCACGACGTTAGCTGGAGCGTGTGATGCATAGGCGGCACCTCGACGACACGTTGCGCTGGGCCTTGTCGGCGATCTCACGTTACGCGTGCTAACCTGCCCGTCGGTAGTTCGGCAACCAAGTCGACGTACGGTATGGGACGTCGGTGGAGCCCTCAATGCGCGGCTTTGGGGCCGCAGGAGCGTTAGAAGATGGAGACAAGTCGGCTCGAGCGCCGGGGTCTGCTCAAGATGGCAACGTCCGGGGCGATCCTTGCGACCGCTGGCGCACCCGCCCTCGGCGTAACCTCCGTGGCCGCCCAGACGGTGAAGTACGGCGAGGCGCCTTCGCTTGCGGCGCAGGTCGCTGCCGGAGGACTCCCTTCGGTTGATAGGCGCCTGCCTGACAACCCGCTCGTCGTTGACTTCAAATGGCTTTCGGCGGGCAAGTTCGGCGGGACGCTGAACCTCGCAACCGCTTATACCAACGACCTCGAGTACTCCAGGCGCATCGCCAACTTCATGTATGGCCACTCCCCCCTGCGCTGGCTGCGAGACGGTCTGGAAATCGGGCCGGGCCTCTGCGAGAAGTGGGAGTCAAACGCTGATGCGTCAGAGTGGGTTCTCTACTTCCGCAAGGGGGTGAAGTGGTCGGACGGAAACCCGTTCACCGCTGACGATGTCATGTTCTGGTGGGAGGATGAGGTCGGCGTCGCCGAACTCAAGGAGCTTCCGCCAGACGAGACAAAGTCCGGGCGCAATACCGTTGCCAAGTTCACAAAGGTGGACGACTACACGGTACGCCTGACCTTTGATGCGCCGGCACCGTTGACCGCCGACCGCATCGCGATGTGGGTGAAGCGCGACCCGTTCACGAACGGACGGTGGGTAGACCCGAAGCACTACCTGCAGCAGTTCCACATCAAGTACAACACCGCGCTTGATCCGAAGACTTGGGTCGAGACCTACCTGGCGAAGCGCGAACACCGGAATAACCCGGATTGCCCAGTTCTGACTGGCTGGAAGTTCCAGTCGCTCGTTCCGGGGCAAGAGCAGACGTGGGTCCGCAACCCGTATTACTGGGTAGTTGATAAGGCTGGCAACCAGCTGCCGTACATCGACAAGATCGTGGGGAGGACGTATTCCGACCCGGAGGTCCTGAAACTCCAGTTCACGACCGGGACCGCAGACTTCGGTCAGGGCAACCAGATTGGTGCAATCACGTTGGCCGACGTCGAAACGCTACGGTCGAGCGAGCCGAAGAGCAATATCGAGCTGCGGTTCTGGGACGGCGGGTCGGGCACCGGGTCCATGTACTTCTTCAACTGGACCCACAAGGACCCGAAGTATCGGGCCCTGTTCCGAAATCCCAAGTTTCTCAAGGCAGCTTCCCATGCGTTCAACCGCCAGCAAGTTCAGCGCGCCATCTACTTCGGCACCGGCGAACAGACGACGGGAACACTCAGCCCGAAGGCAATCGAGTACAACGTGCCCGGTGGCAAGACCGTGTACCAGTCGTGGCGTGACGCTGCAGTCCGCTTCGATCCCGACGCAGCCAAGGCGCTTCTCGACGAGATCGGCCTGAAGGACGTCAATGGTGACGGCTTCCGCGAGTTCCCGGACGGGAGTCCGCTTGAGCTGACCCTCGACTACTCCGCCTCGGAGCCGCCGAACGGCGAGCATGTTCGCAAGAACGAGTTGCTCGCTCGCGACTGGCAGGCAGTGGGCTTGAAGGCGACGCTCGTGCCACAGCCGGAGTCGGGCAGTGCCTTTGATAAGGCCTGGGAGGCAAGCCAGTACCAGAGCCGCACAAACTGGGAGGTGGGTGACGGACCGAGCCACCTCGTGTACCCGCAGTGGCTTGTGCCGATTGAGGCGCAGCGATGGGCACCATTGCACGGCAACTGGTACGCGGTGCAGGGTACCGCCAAGGCGTCGGAGGACCTCGACAAGGCTCCGTTCGACCGCACGCCCCCTCGCGAGGAGCCAGAGGCCGGCGGTCCGGTGGCGCGCATTTGGGCCCTGTACGACAGGACGAAAGTCGAACCGGACGCGAACGCACGACATCGCCTTGTATGGGAAATTATCAAGATCCACGTTGAGGAAGGTCCGTTCTACGGAGGAAGCGTCGCGAACCCGCCTCGGATCGTCTTGGTCAAGAAGGGTCTGACCAACGTCCCCCGGCGCGATGATCTTGCGCTCGGCGGCTTCATGAACCCGTGGATCCACCCCACCCCTGCGGTGTACGAGCCGGAGACGTGGTATTGGACGGACCCGGCCGCGCACAGTTAGCGTCAAAGCCATGCCGACCTCCTCACGTTTGGAGGTCGGCAACCACCTGAGCCTCCGCGTCGTGACATCTCCCGCTGTCAAGACGGTGGGGGTACCTGCTTTGCCCT
>CAILQO010000036.1 GCA_903836285.1 uncultured Chloroflexota bacterium | reverse complement strand
TGCTCGAATCGAAGCAGGGGGCGCTTCAAGCATAAAAAAACCCCGCCCCCGTTACCGGAGGCGGGAAAATGCCCGGGCGATGGCCTATCTTTCCACACCGTCTCCAGTGCAGTATTGTCGGCGCTGCTGCGTTTCACGACCGTGTTCGGGATGGGAACGGGTGGGTCCGCAGCGCTCGGATCACCTAGACAGCAGCATGGTAGCACCTCGGTCCGCGTAACGCAAGCGACTCCGGTTGCACCACGTCCGCGAGGCAGCGCTACGTCGCGTCCGGTTCAACCCGGACTTCGATGCCGATTGTTCGGATGACCGCCCCGACCGCCTCGGCGCGTTCCTTGGGGCCAGTGAACGGCACTGTGCTTCCCGAGAGGTGAATCTCGTTGGCATGAGCCTCCGCGGCAGCGCGCGTCATGCCGGGGACCGCACGCATGAGGACCCGGATCACCTCGTCAAACGTGTTGTGGTCGTTGTTGAGGACGACGACCTTATACGGCGGGAAGAGGCGGCGGAGGACATCCGGGTCGAAGTCCCGCTCCCGTACCGGCGCCGCCGGGGCACGGCCGCCCTCGGCAGGCTTCTCGCCTCCGGACTCCACCGTCGCGGACCGGAACGGCGTCGACCCCGCAATCCTTCCCCCTGCCAGCACCTGCGTCATCGGTTTCACGCCTTCTCGAACGGACCGGCGGTCGGAAGTGACCGGCACGGTGGGCGACCACCCCCTCTGCTATCGTGCCGCCATGCCTTCCAAAGTGCACCCGCTCGTGCTCATCATCCTGGACGGCTGGGGAATCGCCCCGGTCGGTCCCGGCAATGCAATCACTGCGGTGGCAACTCCTCACCTTGATGCGGCCGCGCGCTTGGGGGTGACGTCAATCCTTGACGCGGCGGGTGAGGCAGTGGGCCTGCCGGATGGCCAAATCGGGAACTCCGAGGTCGGCCACCTCAACATCGGTGCTGGATTCCGGGTGGTGCAGGACCTCCCACGGGTGGACACGGCGATACGGGACGGCTCGTTCGACGCGAACCCGGCGCTCGTCAGTGCCGTGCATCATGCCCTCGCAGCTCCTGAGCGAACGCTTCACCTTGTCGGCCTGTTTAGCCACGGTGGGGTCCACTCGCACGCGCGCCATCTCGACGCGCTAATCCTACTTGCGGCACGCCACGGCCTCAATCGGCTCGCAGTCCACGCGATTCTTGACGGCCGCGACACGCCACCCCGGCAGGCGCTCGACGACCTCCCCGGGCTGGAGGCGACCCTGCGTGCCAGCGGTGCGGGGCGCATCGCGACGGTGTCCGGGCGGTATTACGCGATGGACCGCGACAAGCGTTGGGACCGTGTTGCGCGGGCCTACGCGACGATTGTGGACGGTGCCGGTTCGCGGTTCGAGTCGGCCGCCGCCGCCATCGAGGCCGCGTACATGGTTGGTACGAACGACGAGTTTGTTGAGCCGGCGGTCGTGGGCGACCCGTTGCCGGTGCGGGACGGCGATGCGGTCATCGTCTTCAACTTCCGGGCCGACCGCGCCCGCGAGTTGTGCCACGCCTTGCTCCTGCCCAACTTCGATGGCTTCCTGCGGGGTCGCGTCGCACGCGATCTCCATGTCGTGACACTGAGCGAATACGAGGTCGGCCTGCCGGTCGCTGGCGTCGCCTTCCCGCCCCAGCACGTGCACTCACCGCTCGCTCGTGTCGTCAGCGATGCCGGCCTTCGCCAGTGCCACGTCGCGGAGACGGAGAAGTACGCGCACGTGACGTTCTTCTTGAATGGCGGCGTCGAGGAGCCGTTTCCGGGCGAGGACCGCTTGCTGGTGCCGTCGCCCAAGGTGGCTACCTATGACCTGAAACCGGACATGAGCGCGGCGGAGGTCGCAAGGGTGGCGTCTGAGCGGATCGCCACTCACGACGACGCGTTGGTCGTCCTGAACTTCGCGAACGGCGACATGGTTGGCCACACGGGAGTGATGGCCGCTGCGCAGGCGGCGGTTGCCGCGGTGGACGAGGCGGTTGGGGTGGTCGTAGCCGCGGCCAGGGCACTGGGACGAATCGTGGTGATCACGTCCGACCACGGTAACGCCGAGCTGATGATCGACCCAGCAACCGGGGGAGCGTGGACCGCGCACACGACGAACCCGGTGCCGCTGATCATCGTCGGCGCGCCGGCTGGCACCGCGCTTCGCCCGCGAGGCGAGCTCTCAAACGTGGCACCAACGGTCCTGCAACTGATGCGACTGCCTGTGCCGCCGACAATGACGTCGCCCGATCTCCTCGGCTAGTGCGCTGCTCTCAGCGACCGCTCGGGCCAGATGAGACACGCTACGGGGACTTGCGTATCCTCGGATCCAATGGAACCTGCGTATGACGTGATCGTGGTCGGCCTCGGGGTGATCGGTGCCTCGGCCGTGTGGCAGCTTGCGGGGCGCGGGGTTCGCGTCCTTGGCATCGATGCGCATGCGCGTGGGCACCTGCTTGGGTCGTCACACGGACGGAGCCGGATCATTCGCGAGGCGTACTACGAGGCGGTTGAGTACGTGCCGCTCGTGCAGCGTGCGTTCGGGCAGTGGCGAGAACTTGAGGCCGAGTCCGGCCTCGATCTGCTGGCGATGACCGGCTGCCTGAACATCGGGACTCCAGGTACGCACGTCGTCGATGGCGTGATCGCGAGTGCGCGAACCCACGGGCTCGAGTGTGAGGTCCTGGACGCGGGGGCGATGCGCCGTCGCTTCCCGGCGTTTCATCTTCCAGATGATCAGATTGGCGTGTACCAACCGAACGCAGGAATCCTCAACGCCGATGCGTGCGTGGGTGCATTGCTTGACGGCGCCGTTTCACGCGGAGCAACGATCCGGCACGGCATAGCCGCGACCTCATGGCGCGCGGACGGCGATGGCGTCGCGGTCGATACCCAAGAAGGCACGATCCGGGCCGGGAAGCTGGTGGTGGCTGCCGGCCCATGGTCGTCCGCGGTTCTGGCAAGGCTTGGATTGCCGCTCCAGGCGGTGCGCCAGTATGTGACGCACTTCGAACCGAATGACCCTTCCCGCTTCACAGCCCCCACGTGCCCGGCCTTCATCTGGGATGTGCCCGAGGGAGAGGTGTACGGCATCCCGTATATCCCGGGGCACGGACTGAAGGTGGGCGGACACGACCCGGGGCAGCCGTGCACGCCGGAAACTGCAAACCGCGTGGTCAGCCATGCGGAGGTTGAAATGGTCCGCGCGATTTTTGAGCGGTGCATGCCGGGAAGTGCGACCCAGTTCCTCGGGGCGCTAACCTGCCTCTACACACTCACGCCCGATCGGCACTTCGTCATCGACATCGACCCAGCGCACGAGCAAGTGGCGGTGGCGGCGGGCTTTTCAGGCCACGGATTCAAGTTTGGGCCCACGATCGGCGAGGTGCTTGCAGACTTGGCGCTCGATGGCGGGACGCGCCACGACATCCGGTTCCTTTCGGCGTCGCGTTTCAAGGCATGACGGGAGGCGAGGTGCCTGCCGATTGGTCAAATCTAGCGGGGCGGGGTCGGGCCTAGCCGCTTCCCCCGACGCTCCCGAAGCGATGAGCGCCCGCGGTGCTGCCGGGCCGACTAGGCTCCGCACTTACGCCTAGCCCTATGCCGGGCGTTTGGGTGCAAAGCGTTCGATCAAGGCCTTCTCCACCTTGGCGACCATCGTGAACGCCGGGTCAAAGACGTTGCCCACGTCGTAGCGGATCGATTGCCCAAGGAGAATCGAGGAGGCGCGAGCGTTCAGGCCGTAGTCCTCGTCGAGCCAGCGTGTCAACTCGGTCGTAGCGTGTTGCAGGGCTTGGTCGAGGGGGCGGGCATTGCCTGCGGCCATCAGCCAAGTGCCGTCGTCAGCGCGAGGCCACCGGATTGGCTGCGCGCGTCGATGGATCCACGCCGTGAAGGTAATGTCCATCGAGATTTCGATGCCGGTGCCGTTGATCTCGCCGCACCCTTGGGTTGCGTGGCCGTCGCCGAGATGAAAGAGCGCTCCGGGCACGAAGACTGGCAGGAAAACGGTGACGCCTTGCCGGAAGCCGCGGTAGTCCATGTTCCCTCCGTGCGGTCCGCTCGTTGCACAAGAGATCGTCTGGCCACGATCAGGGGCAACGCCAAAGCAGCCGACCATCGGGTCGAGGGGGATCCGGAACGCCGGGATGCCCTCCTCTTCGGGTGCATGGGATTCGAGGCTGGCCTCCCATCGCTCGACATCCACGTGCCACGTCGCACGGCCTCGCTCCGAAGGGAGGCTGGCGATGAACTCGGGATCGACCACGTTGCCTGCCAAGCGACCGCTCGTCCGGCCCCACGGGCGGTTTGGCACGACCCGGTCGAAGCGCACCGCGAGGACGTCGCCCGGGTTCGCACCCTTGATGAAAAACGGCCCAGTCTGCGGGTTGCCGCTGACGTGCGCCTTGTTCCCAAGGTGATCCAACCCACCGCTGTCGATCGTGCGGGTGATGACGGTATCGCCCGGATCAATCCGAAGGACTGGCTTCCACGGCCCGATGGCGACGTGGTACTTGGTGGGCTGGAACTCGTGTACGTTCGGCATCGCGCCTGTATACGCGATGCTAGAGGTGGCGTCCACCCCCACTGGCACGAGATTGGTGCCCGCACCGGCTCGCCGCGCGTCAGGCGTCGCGGGTGCGCGCGATTGGCTCGCCGACCGCCACCGTCTGCCCTTCACTGACAAGCAGCTCCACCACGTGCAATGTGCGCGGCGCCGGAATTTCGACGTTTACCTTCTCGGCTTCAACCTCGGCGATTGGGTCACCTTCCACGACCAG
>CAILQO010000035.1 GCA_903836285.1 uncultured Chloroflexota bacterium | reverse complement strand
GGGGTGGTTAGGTGCCCCAACCCGCAGCCCAACGAGACGCGGCCTGCGATCGGACGCCTGGCCCCTCGGCGGCGACCCATCGCGCCGCCCACGCCACCCACGGCGCCATCGCTCCCCGCCCGGGGATCACCCCACCGGCTCGACGGTAGCCAGATTGCCACGCCGAAACCAGCACGCGCAGCACAACGCGCGTCGTGGCGGCCCCCCAACCCGGCGGCACCAGCGCCGTCGCGAAGATGGCCCACGTCCGTGCAAGGTCGGCCACCGGCGGCCCGGCAACCGCGTTCGCCCAGTCGATCACCCCCGTGACTCGCCCGACGCCGTCGACGAGGACGTTCGCCGGGTGGAAGTCGAGGTGCAGCAGCGCCCGAGGTGCCTTCGCCGCATCGGCATGGAGGGCGTCCCGCACCCGCGCCCCGAACGTCGGCCACGGCGACCCGGCAGCATCTCGGTTTCCCCAGTCCATCAGGTCGATCCACGCCTCCGGTCCCGGCATCGACGGCGGTGCCTGCACCCGGTGCAATCGCGCCTGAACCTCGCCAAACGCCACGCCCAGATGCCACGCGTGCCACGGTGCAAGGCGCAACGCCTCCAGGATCGTGCGCCCAGGCACCCACCCAATCACCGCAACTGGGCGCCCGTGCGACACCCCGCGCAACCAGGTCGGCGGCACGGGAACGCCCGCCCGACGCGCCGCCGCCATCGCCGCCGACTCACGCGCCGCCCGCGAACCTTCACCCACTCGGAATGCCCGCACCGCCACCGGCCCAAGGGTCGTGACGGTGCGCCAGACCTCCGTGTCGGCCCCACCGGTCGCACGCACCGGCCCGGCCTCGCCGCGAATCCCGTGTGCTGCTAAGAAGGTCACCGGGTCGAACCGCGTCGAATCACCCGCCGCCATCGCTGGCCCAGTCTCCGGCACCCGCGCCGCGAGGCGTAGCATCTCCGCAGAGGAACCCCGTCATGACCGTCCGTGCCATCGACTTTGTCGTCGTCCACGTCGCCGACATGGATCGCGCCGTCTCGTTCTATCGCGACACCCTCGGCATCCCCATCAACGAGGATGGCGTCCACGAGGTCTGGACCGAACTCGACACCTCGCCCGTCACCGTCGCCCTCTTCCGCAACCCCGACTCGGCCGGATCCAACGCCAGCATTGCCCTCGCTGTCGACGACGTCGCCGCGTCCGCCGAGGTGTTCCGCGCCGCCGGCCGCGACGTCGTCCTCGAACCAATCGACACCCCGGTCTGCCACATGGCCGCCGTGCGCGATCTCGACGGCAATACCCTCATCCTGCACCAGCGCAAGGATGGCACCGCCGGATAGCCGCCGCGTCGCGCCCTCCCAGAAAGGTCCTCCCCCATGAATGTCCGCGCCATCGACTTTGTGGCCATCCACGTGGCCGACATGAAGCGATCCCTCGCCTTCTACGGCGATGTCCTCGGCATCGTCATCCCACCCGACGACGCCGGCCACCCGATGCACCACATGTGGGCGGAACTCCACACGCACCCCGTCACGCTCGCGTTGGTCCACGATCCAGCGCACGCCGGTAAGGGATGTGGCGCCGCCCTCGCGGTCATCGATGTCGCCGCCGCCGTCGCCGAGGTTCGTGCCGCCGGTCACCCCGTGGTGATGGAACCGTTCGAGACGCCGGTGTGCTTCATGGCATCCATCGCCGACCCAGACGGCAACATCCTCTACCTGCACCAGCGCAAGGATGGCACCGCCGGGTAGACGCGTCGCACACGCCGTTGCTAACTTCCCCCTCTCGCCGCATCGGGGGAGGGGCAGGGGTAGGGGCAGGTCAACCGCACGCACCTGACGACGCCACAGGAGTAGCGCGCAGG
>CAILQO010000034.1 GCA_903836285.1 uncultured Chloroflexota bacterium | reverse complement strand
CGGCGAGGCCGGGCTTAGCTTCCTCGGCCTTGGGGTGAATGACCCGATCCCGAGCTGGGGCAAGATGGTTGCCGAGTCGAGCCGGTTCGCACAGGTGTACTGGTATCTCGCGATGATCCCGACGCTCTGCATCGCCGTGACGATGCTGAGCTTCAGCTTTCTCGGTGATGGACTGCGGGACGCGCTCGACCCGCAGGGGCAGCGGTAGGGCGCAATCTCGCGGCCGCCCTACCCGATGGTAAGGTGACGCCGCGTTACGTTTCCACAAGTACTGGGGAGACGTGTCGGGACGATGCCGGTGCGTCGCCCGCGCAGGGACGCCAAGCGTGCCTGCCGGAGAGCGCGATGGCCCGATGAGGAGGATAGTTCCAATGGCTTCACGTGAACGGCGGTTCGACCGTCGCCTGGCGATGCAGGGCCTCGCGGCCGGTGTCGCAGGACTCTCCAGCCTTTCGGGCGGGCGCGCATTCGCCGCGTCTCGGTTCCAGGCTGGCCCGGACGCGGCGCCCGACGCCCAGCAGGTCCGCGTGACCTCCTGGCAGGCCGAGGGCATGAAGGCCGAGGCGATGGACCTCTACGAGGGGGTCTACAACCGCGGTGGCCTTTCGGACCTCTTCTCCGAGCCGCTCACCCGGATGACCAAGGACTTCGGGGTCGTGCCCGGCACCGCCCTCGGTTGGGATGTGGATGCCTCCGGGAAGGTCTGGACATTCCACATCGACCCCGACCTCAAGTGGTCCGACGGTACAGCGGTCACCGCTGCCGACTACGTCGAGACCTTCCGCTACTCGGCCGACCCGAAGCACGCTTGGGACTTCACCTGGTACTGGAACGGGGTCATCAAGAACTACACCGAGTGCACCAAGGGGACGGCGACGCTTGACACCCTTGGCGTTCGTGTTGGCTCGGTGCCTACGGACTTCGTGGTCGAGACCGTTGACCCGGTGCCGTACCTCCCGGCGCAGATGCTCTACTCATGGCCCCTGAACAAGGTGGCGATGAACCGGTACGGGTCGGGCAAGTACAACACGAACGTCTCGACGTCGATCACCAGTGGCCCGTACTACTTGGCCGAGTGGTCACCGGACCGTCGCTTCGTCGTGAAGGAAAACACGAAGTACACCGGCAAGATCAAGCCGCTGATCAAGCAGCAGATCGCCAACGTCGTGCGCGGTGGCAGTGACTTCCTGCGCTACCAGGCGAACGAGATTGACGACTGCGAAGTCACCAGCCCGGCAGACATCGCCCTGATCAACGCGGATCCGGACCTTGCGCGCCAGTTCTTCACGAACCCGCAGGACTTCCGGACCTTCTACCTCTTCTTCGACGTCAACACCAAGCCGTGGGACAACCTCAAGCTTCGCCAGGCACTCGCGAAGGCAGTCGATCGCGATTCGATCATCGAAGCGATCCTCCGGCCGCTGGCCGTCCCGGCGTACTCGTTCCTTGCACCGGGCTTCCCGGACGCGAACCAAGATGCCCTGAAGCCGACGCAGTCGTTCGATCCCGAGGCTGCCAAGCGCCTCCTCGCTGAGGCTGGCTACCCAGGTGGACGCGGGTTCCCTGAGTCGACGCTCTACATCCGCGGGTCAAACCAAGTCGACAAGGACGTCTGCCAGGCAATCTCCGCCGGGTTCAAGCAGGTCCTCGGAATTGACATCAAGCTCGAAAACCTTGACCAGCCGTCGTACATGGCGAAGCTCAACGCCAAGCCGACGACCATCCCGTTCGGGTGGATCTCGTATGGCATGGACTACTTCGACGCCACGAACATGCTCGGGGTCTGGTTGTCGGGTGGGCGCCACTCCTGGAAGAACGACGAGTTCGATCGCCTCGTCAAGACCGGCGGTGCCATGACCACCGAGCCTGAGAAGCGCTCGGAGATGATGAAGTCCGCCGAAAAGATCCTCGTTGACGATTGTGTCGGCATCTTCGTCTACCACCAGCTCCATGGGTACCTCTACAAGCCGTACCTGAAGGGCGACATCCTGCTTCCGAACTCGTACGGGTACACCGGTCTCCAGTGGCCGGGTCTAGGGACAGCGACCCTGTCGCTCGGCTCCCTCTACATCACGAACGAGGTCTCGAAGTACCGCAGCTAGGTGTCACGTGGGCCGCGACGATGGTCGCGGCCCGCTGATCGGCCGGGCGAGGAATGGCTCCCCGCGGTGCGCGCCCGCCTAGCGTGACGCGCGTCGGGGGGGCTGGCACCCTCGCCCTCGCAAACCCCTCACTTCATCCCTCCGTAGTGGCTGCAGGAGTGAGAGCCGGGGAGTGCACCCGGATCGCAAGGTGGCCGTTGCCCCGGGCCAGCGCTGTCGTGCTTCACCCGGCGCGCCCCAAGGCAACCGCGGTCCGTATCGGTGTGCCGATGTCACTGACACCGCCCTCGAAGGCATCCGACCGAACAGGGAGAGATCTGACCCGATGACCGCGACGCGCGATGTCGGCACGCCGCTCGGACGGGGCGAAGTCGTCCTGGACGTGCGCGACCTCCGGGTCGTGTTCGACACTCGGCGCGGTCGCGCGCGCGCGGTCGATGGCGTGACGCTCACTCTCCGGGCGGGCGAAACGCTCGGCCTCGTCGGCGAGAGCGGGTGCGGCAAGACGGTCACCGCCCTGTCGCTGATGCGCAGCGTGCCGTCCCCGGGGATCATCGATGGTGGGTCCGTCTCGTTCGAGGGGCGGGAACTCCTGGCCATGCCGGAGGCGCAGGTCGCGAAGCTTCGTGGCCGGAGCATCGCCTTGATCCCGCAGGACCCGCTGACCGCGCTCAACCCGGTCATGACCGTTGGGGCACACATCACGGAAGTCCTTGAGGTGCACCTCGGCATGCGGGGCGCACCGGCGCTCGAACGTGCCGCCGACCTCATGGCCCGCGTGGGCATCCCTGAGCCCCGCCGGCGGCTCGATTCCTACCCGCACCAACTCTCCGGCGGGATGCGCCAGCGTGTCATGATCGCCCTGGCCATCGCCTGCCAACCCGCCGTGCTGATCGCCGACGAGCCAACGACTGCCCTCGACGCCACCGTCCAGGCGCAGATCCTCGAACTGCTCGACGAGCTCAAGCACGAGACCGGCATGTCGCTGCTGCTCATCACCCACAACCTTGGCATCGTGGCTGGGCACTGCGATCGCGTCGCGGTGATGTACTGCGGGCGCGTCGCCGAGACGGCACCGGTGGCCGACCTGTTCATCCACCCGCACCACCGCTACACCGCCGGGCTTCTGGCATGCGTTCCGCGCCTTGACCGGCAGGAAAAGGGGGTCTTCTACACGATTCCCGGCATTCCCCCAGAGCTGACGGCGTTGCCGCCAGGGTGCGCTTTCGCGGCGCGCTGCGAGGCTGCTACCGAGCGGTGCCGGAACGAGCGTCCGGATTTGGCGAGCGTGGACGACACCGGCGCGCACCGCATGGCGTGCTGGAACCCCGCGGGCATCGGCGACAGCACGTCCGCGCGCGCGGCGGTCTCAAGATGACGGGCGGTGCAGGTCGCCACGCGGTCCCAACCGCCGCGTCGTCGGCGCCAAGGCGGCAATGGTACGCCTGCGGGTCAATGCGGTCGCGCCCCTCGCTCCTTGGCCACCGAGGGAGGCATGTCGTCCCATGACCGCGCCGCTGTTGTCGATCGAAGACTTGCGCGTGCACTTTACGCTGCCCGGCCAAGGGTGGTTCGGGCGGGGCAAGCAGGTCGTCCGGGCCGTCGATGGCGTCTCCCTGCAGATCGGCAGGGGCCAGACCGTCGGCTTGGTCGGCGAGTCCGGGTGCGGCAAGTCAACGACCGGGCGCGCAATCCTCCGCCTCGCCCCCATCGCCGGAGGTCGCGTCGTCCTTGACGGCACCGATCTCGCCTCGCTCTCACCCGACGCGTTGCGCCGGGTCCGCCGCCGGATGCAGATCGTCTTCCAGGACCCGTTCGCGTCGCTGAACCCCCGCCACACCGTCGAGCAGATCATCGGCGAGCCGCTCGGCGTCCACGACCTCAGGCCGCCGGGCGAGCGCATCGGGCGAATCCGGGAGCTGCTCGACTTGGTCGGCCTCCCATCGAGCGCCCTCGGTCGCTACCCACACGAGTTTTCCGGTGGGCAGCGCCAGCGCATCGG
>CAILQO010000033.1 GCA_903836285.1 uncultured Chloroflexota bacterium | reverse complement strand
GTTTCGGGCGCAGTCGCGGCGTCAGGGTCATTCGGACTGGCGATTGGCCCGTCGATGATGGTCGGTGGCTTCTCGGCGGTCGGCGTGCCGTCAGCCGCCGAACGCGGTGTGCGCCCACCGCGGCGCCGGCGAGCCCGACTGGCGGCCTCCTCTGTCGAGGCCTCGACGCTGGGGTGCTCCGAAGCTGGCACATCCTCAACTGGCTCGACCGCAGCAGGAGCATCTGCTTGGTTTGGCGTGTCCGCGGTGGCAAGGGCGGCGGGTGATGCAGCCTCGACACGCACCTCGCTGCCTTCGAATGCCGTTGGCGGCCCATCACCGGCGATCGCGGCAGCTCTGGCGCCCTGATCGGTGGACTGCCCGGCGGAGATATCTCCCGCGCCACCGGTTGGTGGTACGTCACTGCCCGGCGCGAGGCGCCGGAGGCGCTCACCGGGGAGCTGAACCCGAGGGCGACGGGTCGGCGGTGGGTCGTCCGATTGCCCGGTAGTGGTTTGGACGCCGACCGGAGCGATTGGCGTCTCGTCGACCAGCACCGCAGTGGCCGGGTCAACCGCGGCTGCGCTCGGCATTTGCGGCGCTGCGACATCGACGCCGAGTTCACGCTGGCCATCTGACGTGACGGTGACGGGTGACGCAAACCGCTCAGCGGACGGGCGGGGCGCACGCGGTGCAATCATCGGGGGAACGATCGCAGGGCGAGGCGTTGCACCCGTAGGAACACCAGGTCCCGGCACCGTCGAATGCATGCGCGGAGCCGGGTCTGCCACCTCAACGCTGCCACCACCATCAGTGAGAGGTGTGCCGTCTCCGAGGGCGAGGGTCTCGGCACCGCGTCGGCGACGACCGCCACGGCGCCGCCGGCGGGCACTGTCGCTGTCCGGGTCTTGGGACGGGTCTTCGCCGATCGCATCAGTGACCGGCGGAACGACCGGTTCGCGACGCGTCAGTACCGGGGAAGTCGCAAACGTGCGAGGTTCGCGTAGCACAGGGGCCAATGCTTCGACGGATGGTTCCCCGAAGCGACGGAGTGGGCGCGCGATACGCAGGGGGGGAACGGTCACCGGCCTCGAGACGGCGACTGGCTGGGGCGCCTCGTCTTCCAGGAGCTGGCGATACGTGACGAACTCGTCGGCCAGCTCGCGGAGGGCGGCTGCGGTTCTGTCGGACCCCACCACCCCCGAGTAGACGCCGCGCTTCTGCGCGAAGCGGATCACCGGGATGAGGTCCTTATCGCTGGTCGCCAAGATGAGCGTCTGCACGGACGGCACAAGTGTCAGGAACTCCGCGACGTCGACGGCCATTGCCGTGTCCGCGAGGCTCTTTGCGCCCCCTGCTCCGCTGCGGGCGGCGAGCGATCCGCCAAGAGGCAGGACTGGCGCGTAAACGGCGTCGACGCCAGCGTTGTAAATGGCAAGGCGCTCGGTGGCATCGCGCCACTCGCCGTATGCGCGAGAAACAATGAGCGTGCCGGTGCGACGTGCCCATCGCAGGATCGGCCCGAGATCAGGGGGGCGCTCCGGCATTTCCTGCCGGAGGCCGATTGCGAAGTTGTCCCAGTCGACAAACAGCGCGACGGGGCCGGAGCTGGGAGAGTGGCGGCGGTGCGAGCGTTCAGTAGCCACGGGGGGGGCGTGTCCTTTCGGGTGGGCTCCCGGATGGTGGCATGGCGGCTCAGGAGAGAACTCGTTCGGCAGTGCGAGTGCCTTGCACGTGCCTACGCATGTTGGCGAGGCGCACCGATCAGCGCGCCGCCTGTTGCGGACCGAGGCGAGCGCCGTCGCGCTGCTGACCATCCGGGCCGTTGACGGCACGCGCTCAACCGACGCGAGGTCGGGAGGACTGCGTGGCGCGTTCGGCCTCGGGCCTAGCCTCAAGGTCTGTTCGCTAGCGGGTCTGCCGCCATGCCCACCCCGGAGACCCGCAGAGCGGGGTACGGTCGCGAGACGTTGCCAGCCGGCACATCAGCGACAGCACAGGCGCGACCACGGCGTTCCACCGCGACGCGTCCGGATGGGCACCTAGCGGGCGCAAACCCGCCAAGTGATGACCGGGGCTCGGAAAACCGTGCACCCCGGGACGTCAAAGTACGTGGTGAGTATATCCGCGCCCCGGCGGCGATCCTCGCGTCGTGCATTACGTCGTGCGTTGCGCTAGGCAGGCGCCGCACGATGACCGGTACAACCAGTCGCAATGCCCCCGTTCTTCTTCGACACCCATGCGCACCTCATGGACCCCGCATATCTGCCCGACCTCGATCAGGTGCTCGAGCGCGCGCGCGATGCCGGGGTAGTGGGGTTCGTTGCGGTCGGATTTGACCTCGCATCGAGTGACGCGGCGATTGCGCTGGCCGCGATCGTGCCTGACGTCTGGGCCACGGTCGGCATCCATCCCAATCGAGCGGGTGAGGCGACTGACGGTGCGCTCGCGCGGCTCGAGGAAATGGCATCGGCGCCTCGCGTGGTGGCGATTGGCGAGTGCGGGCTCGACTTCTTCCGTCACCACGCGACACCCGACCAGCAGCGCGCGGCATTTCTGGCGCAACTCGCGATTGCGGCGTCGGCGAAGCTGCCCGTCGTCGTGCATTCTCGCGACGCGATGTCGGAGACACTTGACGTGCTTGGCGGCTCCATGCCTACCCGAGGTGGAGTCATGCACTGCTTCGACGGCACAACACACGAGGTCACGCGTGCCGTCGCATCTGGGCTGCATGTATCAGTCGCTGGCCCGATCACGTATCGAAAGGACCCGACGCTCGCGACCGCCATTGCAGCCGTCCCTGCGGAGCGCCTGCTGTTGGAGACCGACTGCCCATACCTCGGGCCACAGGGATTTCGAGGCCAACGCAACGAGCCTTGGCGGGTGTCAATCGTGGCCGAAGCGGTCGCTCGCGCTCGCAACGTGACGGTCGAGGAGGTCGGCCGGGTAACGACCGACGCTGCGTGCAGGCTGTTCAGGATCGAAGCGCCAGCCCGGTAGCTCCTGCCCCGCTACAGAAGCGCGGGTGGCAACCTTTGCTAGCCTAGTGCGGTCGCTGCCCAATGCACATCGTGTCGGGGTCCTGACCGACGGCCGAATCTTCACCGCGTGAACTGCTCGGGCTCCAGACAGGGTGGCGTGAATTCGATGGCGATGGCAATCAAGACCGAGGCGGGCGCACTTGCGATGGACCGTGGTGCCCGGCTTGATGGATCCGCCAGACCGGCGAGTGTCATGGATCGGGTGGGATTTCAGGCCCTGATCGCTAACGACCTCGCCGCGGTAGAACGAGCCATTTCCGGCACGGCGGACGTCCCGGTGAAGTTGCTGTCCCGAACGCTTCAGGTGGTTCTCGGCCCGGGCGGGAAGCGGCTGCGCCCGACACTCGTGCTTCTGGCAAGCCACGGCAACAGCCGCGCCTCACTTCAACGCCGGGTCGACCTCGCGGTGGCAGCTGAGCTGCTGCACACCGCAACTCTTGTCCACGATGACGTGATTGACTTGGCGGAGTCCCGGCGCGGGTCGCCGACCGTCAACCACGTGTTTACAAACGCCCTGGCCGTGCTCACCGGCGACTACCTGTTTGGTCAATCGGGTGCGCTCGTCGCCGGACTCGGCAGTCCTGCCATCATGCGCGTCTTTTCGTGGGCGGTCATGGAGGTCGTTCAGGGAGAGATGCTGCGTCCTTCGATTGGCCCTGACCTTGATGCCACCGAGCGCGACTACCTCGCCAAGATTCGAGGCAAGACCGCTGCCCTCTTGGCGATGGCGTGCGAAACCGGAGCCATGCTTGACAGCGAAGATGGCGAAGCCCGTAGGGCATGCCACGAGTACGGGATGAGCCTTGGCATGGCGTTCCAGATCGTCGATGACATCCTGGATTTCACGGCGACCGAGGCGGAGCTTGGGAAGCCCGTCGGGCACGATCTTGAGCAGGGCACGATCACCCTTCCATCATTGCTCTACCTGCGCGCGCATCCGGGCGACACGATCGTGCGGGCGCACTTGACCGGCGGGGTTGGGCTCGGCGAGGGGGCAACACGCGAAGCGGTTGACGCGGTACGCGCGAGCGGTGCGATCGACCAATGTCGTGTGCGAGCCTCCGAGTATGCGCGGGAGGCCATCGGTCACCTCTCAGTGTTGCCGCCATCACCCTCACGGGATGCACTGGAGGCTCTTGCGTCGTTCGTGATTTCCCGCCACGACTAGCAACGAGTGTGCGTTGCCCTTCATTTTGCACGCGTCCTCGATGAAGGCCCCCACCCCAGCCCCTCCCCCCGTTGCGACGGGAGAGGGCCTCATGATGGCCGCGCCCGATAGGTTGCGCACGCGCGTCCACGCCGGCGGCGACAAGCCGATCTTCGTCCGCGCGATGTTCGACGGGATCGCCCGGCGCTACGATGTGATGAACCGCCTGATGACCGGCGGATTTGATGTGGTCGCCCGCACCATCACGGCTCGTGCCGTCGCTGGTCCGACCGTCCGAATCGCGGTGGACATGGGGTGCGGCACCGGCGACCTCTCGTTCGCGCTTGCGCGTTCGACTCCATGCGCAACGGTGGTGGGACTGGACTTCTCGGCCGGCATGCTTGGGATGGCCGCCCGCAAGCGCCTCCGCGACGCGAGCGGTGCGCGTGTGCCGCTTGTCCGCGGAGACGGCACCGCACTCGGTATTGCTGACGGATCCGCGGACGCGCTTGTCTCGGCGTGGGTCCTGCGGAACGTCGGCGACCTTGCCCAGACGTTCCGCGAGGCGAGGAGGGTGCTTCGGCCGGGTGGACGGGCGGCTTTTCTGGAGCTTACTCCAGTGAAATCGCGCGTGTTCGGGCCGCTCTTCCGGATGTACTTCCACGGGGTGGTGCCATGGGTTGGCGAACGAATGTCCGGTCACCCGGCGGCGTACACCTATCTGCCGGAATCGGTGGACCGCTTCCCCGATGCCGAGACGATTGCCGCGATGTTGGGTGACGCGGGGTTCAGCAACGTGACGATCCGGCGCCTCGCGTTCGGCACACTCGCACTCCACGTCGGCACTGCTCCTGAGAAGCCCGCTCCCCAACCCCTCCCCCGTTTCAACGGGAGAGGGGCTATCCGCCGGTGGCCCGTCCGTGCCGACGATTGGGATCGCGCAGTTGAGGCAATCCCCGGGGCGCATGCACTGCAGTCGTGGGGGTGGGCAGAGTTCCGGCGCACGAATGGGTGGGACGTCGAGCGCGTCGTCTGGGAGCGGGACGGCGTGCCCGTCGCGGCCGCATCAATCCTGCGCCGTCAATTGCCACTGAGGGGGATTGGCGTCGCCTACGTGCCGAAGGGTCCGATCGTCGACCCCGGGTGCCCAGGTGCTTGGCCGATTGTCCTCGAGTACTTGGCGGCTTTCGCGAAGGCGCACCGCTGCATATTCGTCAAGGTCGATCCAGACGTGATGCGAGGCGACCGCCTCGTGGAAGAGGCCCTTGCTAACGCTGGATTCCACCGGTCACGGCATCGGATCCAGTACCCGGCCACGATGGCCTTGCCCCTGGATGGCGATGACGCGGAGTTGCAGGCACGCATGCGCCAAACGTGGCGCCGTTACGTGCGGAAGGCCGAGCGGGAAGGTGTTACGACGCACTCGACCAAGAACCCAACCGACGAGGAGGTGGCTGCCTTCCTGCGCCTGTATCGGGAGACCTCGGACCGCGACGGGTTCGTCATCCGCGACGTGAACTACTACCGGGACGCCTTGAAGCTTTTGTGCCCTTCGGGACTCGCGACGGTTCATGTTGCGCGCATCGAGACCGAGGTCGTCGCAGCGGCTGTCGTCCTGACCTTTGGCAAGAAGGCTTGGTACCTCTGGGGGGCGACATCGGCGGAGGGGCTACACCGGCACGCAATGTACCTCCTTCAATGGAGGGCCCTGCGTGAGGCACGCGACGCTGGATGCATCGAGTACGACATGTGGGGCGCCCCCGAAGATCCGTCCGATCAGGCGGATCCGCTCCACGGGGTTGCGTGGTTCAAGTCCGGGTTCGGTGCTTCCCACGTCCGATGGACTGGTGCGTGGGATCACGCACCGTGGCCATTCGCATACCGGGCGTGGTTGGAGGCCCTGCCGCGTGCGGTAACGGTAATCCGTCGCCTTCGCGGTGAGCGGACCGGGCACGCGATTGTGAACCCTGTTGCGTAGTGCCTGGGCGACAACCGTGGACCCGTTGCGACGGGAGAAGGGCTATCCGACCGGCGACGATGAACATCCAGTTGCTGCTTGACGCGGTTGACGGCCCCGTTGTGAGTGCATGGGATGGTTCTCCAGTCCCTGTCACGGCGGTCACCTCCGATTCGCGGGAGGTTGGCCCGGGCGTCGTGTTCGTCGCGACACACCACCGCGGGTACGCGCGCGACGGCCATGACTATGTCGAAGATGCAGTGAGACGTGGCGCGGCCGCCGTCGTTGTCGATCGACAGCTGCCGACCTTGCGAGGCACACCGGTTGTGATGGTGGCGTCCACGGCGCAGGCCCTTGCTCGGATGGCGGCCGCGGTCGCGGGGTGGCCCGCCGCTCGCCTGTCGATCGTTGGCGTGACCGGGACCGACGGGAAGACAACGACGTCGTCGATGGCGCACGCAGTGCTGGTCGCCGCGGGACGTGTTCCTGGTTTGGTGGCAACCGTGGCCACCGGTGTTGGCGCGTCGCTGGCTCCGAACCGGGCGCACGTCACCACTCCGGATCCCGTCGCGGTGCAGCGGGTCTTGGCGGCGACGATCGATCATGGGGGCACTGCAGCGGTGCTTGAGGCGACGTCACACGGCCTGGATCAAGGCAGGGTCGACGCCATTGAGTTTGACGTGGCGGTCGTGACGCGAGTGACGCATGACCACCTCGATTACCACGGAACGTACGACGCGTACCTCGATGCCAAGGCCAGCTTGCTTGATCGCCTCGCCCCCGGTCCCGGCCCGGCCAAGCGCGACACGGTGTCGGTGCCGAAGGTGGCGGCGATCCTCGCCTCCGACCCGGCATTTGGGTACCTCGCCGGCCGTGCTAAGCGCGCCGGTGCGTCTGTCACGGCGTTCGAAACCGGCCCGGACCCGCGCCCAGCCCTCGCGGACCGCATGGTGAGGGCGTTCGACCTGAGGCAGGCAGCGTGGGGCACCGACGCGACGGTGGAGACCCCGTGGGGTCGTGGTCGCCTGGAGGTCCGGCTGCCGGGGGAGTTCAATGTGCTCAACGCCCTCGCGGCAATCGCGGCCACCGGGCCACTGAATGTGCCGCTTGATGTTGCCTTGCCTGCAATTGCTGGGGTCGACGCCTTGCCGGGCCGCATGACGCGGATCGATGAGGGACAGCCGTTCACGGTCGTGGTCGATTTTGCACACACGGCGGATAGCCTCGGCGCCGTCCTCCGCGAAATGCGTGCGAGGTCGTCGGGGCGGATCATCGTCGTGTTCGGCGCCGCAGGTCAGCGAGACCGCGCGAAGCGCCCGGAGATGGGCCGCGTTGCGGCGTCCCGTGCGGACTTCGCGTACCTGACCGACGAGGATCCACGACTGGAAGATCGCGATTCGATCATCGCGGAGATTGCCGCTGGGGCGGTCGAGGCTGGCGCACGCGAGGGCGAGGGCTTCGCGCGTATCCCTGACCGCCGGGAAGCAGTCCGAGCGGCGATCCGGGCGGCACGGCGCGGGGACGTCGTCGTGCTCGCGGGCAAGGGCCACGAGACCTCGATTGATGGGGCACTCAGCGGCCGCGCGCACTCCGTGGCGTGGGATGAGGTGGGCGAGGCGCGTGAGGCACTGCGCATCGCGGGCTACGGGCGGCCTGCAGCTGGGAAGCAGGTGTCGTAACGACCAGTCCCGTAGGTCCGATCAGGGGGAGGGTGCGTATACTGGCCGTGCTACGGGGTCCGGTCTCGGCGCTCATCGGCGAGACCCCGCCGGGAACCACCCGGTCGGCCATGGATGTCCACGGTGCAGGCTGACGCGCCGTGTGGCGTCGCCCCATGACGTGCCACGCAAGAGACCCGCATGGAATTGACCTGGCACGGGCGTGCCCGCTTTCGACTTCGCGCCGGCGGTCTGACATGGTGGCTCGACACCGGCATGGACCCGGCGGCGTACGCGGAGGATCCGGCGACTATCGTGCTCGACGCGCGCGCGTCCAGCAGCGTTGGGAGAGCCGGGCCGGGGTCCATGCCAGTCCTTGATGGCCCGGGGGAGTACGAACTTCGAGGGGTGCCAATCGTGGCGGTGCGGACCTCTGCGCCGGGCGCACCCCGCGAGGGGCGACACGTCGCCTTTCGGGTCGGGATAGACGGGCTCCATGTTGGGTACTTCGGGCCGGACTCCTCCCATGGGGGCGCAACCGGAGTCTTGCGCGTCCTTGGCGAGATATCTCCGGTGGATGTCGCGATCCTGCCCCTCGGTGAGGGTTTCGGATTCGGTGCGACCGATGCCTTGGCGTTCGTTCGATCGCTCGAGGCGAAGGTGACGGTTGCCTACACGGACAGAGATAGCCCGGCAGGTGCCGATGCGGTTCGACGTCTGTGTCGCGAGATGGGGTCTGCCGTGGACGTAGTGGCACGGTCCGTCACATTTACCGGAACGTCGGTGCCGGCAGTCCCTCAGGTGGTGGTATTGGCGGATCGCTCGAAAGTGGACGCGTCCTGATGCGATCCTCGCTCGCTTCTGGCGTCTGGCCCGCTCCAAGCTACCGCCAGCGTCGGCTGTCGTCCGGGCGACGCGAGGGTGCAAAGGCATCCTCTCACGGGAGGCACCGGTGACGAAGTACCTCTTCGTGACCGGCGGGGTCGTGTCGTCGGTAGGTAAGGGGATCACTGTCGCATCGATTGGGCGTGTCCTGAAGGCGCGGGGGCTGCGCGTCTCGATCCAGAAGCTGGACCCGTACATCAATGTTGACCCCGGAACGATGAGCCCGTATCAACACGGCGAGGTGTTCGTCACCGACGACGGGGCAGAAACCGATCTCGACCTCGGGCACTACGAGCGGTTCATCGACGAGAGCCTGACGCGCGACAACAACGTCACGACCGGACAGATCTACGCCGAGGTCATTCGCAAGGAGCGCCAGGGCGAGTACCTGGGTGGGACAATCCAGGTGATCCCGCACATCACCGATGAAATCAAGGCGCGTGTCGCCCGCGTCGCACACGCGAGCGGTGCCGACGTCGTGATTGTCGAGGTGGGTGGCACGGTCGGCGACATCGAGGGGCTACCGTTCTTAGAGGCGATTCGGCAGTTCCGGAAAGACGCGGGTCGACAGAACGTGTTCTACGTCCATGTCACCCTAGTGCCTCACCTCGGTGCGACCGGCGAGCTCAAGACCAAGCCGACACAGCACTCCGTGCAGGAGCTTCGGCGGATCGGCATCCAGCCCGACGCGATTGTCTGCCGTTCCGATGGTCCCCTGTCGCAGGATGTGAAGGACAAGATTGCACTGGCGTGCGACGTGGCACCGCAGGCGGTCGTCGCGATGCCGACGCTCCCCGACATTTACGCAGTCCCGCTGCTCCTCGAGCAGGCATCGTTTGGGGAGCTGATCTGCGACGAGTTGGGCCTCCAGTCACGGGTCCGCCCGATCGACATGCGACCTTGGGAGGCGATGGTCGGACGACTCGGTGCCGACGTCCCGCCGATTGAGATCGCGCTTGTCGGCAAGTACGTCCAGCTGCACGACGCCTACCTCTCGGTGACCGAGGCGCTCCGGCACGCCGCCGCTCAGACAGGACGTCGCCTGCAGGTGCGGTGGGTGAACTCCGAGGAACTCGAGCACGAGGCGCTGCGAGACCCGGACGCGGTACGACGGGCGCTCGACGGAGTTCGGGGCGTCGTTGTCCCTGGAGGATTCGGCAGCCGGGGAATCGAAGGCAAGATCGAGGCAGTCCGGTTTGCGCGCGAGACCAGCCTGCCGTTCCTTGGCCTGTGCTTGGGGATGCAGTGCGCGGTGATCGAGTTCGCGCGCAATGTCATCGGCATGCGAGACGCGAACAGCACCGAGTTCGATCCGGGGACTGACGGCCCGGTGATCTCATACATGGCTGATCAGAGCGCTGACGGCGCTAAGGGTGGCACGATGCGCCTGGGGTTATACCCGTGTCGCCTTGCCCCCGGTAGCAAGGCCGGGATGGCGTACGGCGAAGCAATGGTGCACGAGCGCCATCGCCATCGGTTGGAGTTCAATAACGCCTTTCGGGCGAGGTTCGAAGCCGCCGGCATGGCGTTCTCAGGCCAGTCGCCGGATGGGCGCTTGGTCGAGATTGCCGAACTACGTAACCATCCGTGGTTCGTGGGAAGCCAGTTTCACCCGGAGTTCCGTTCTCGCCCGAATGCGCCTCACCCGCTTTTCGAGGGCTTCGTTGAGGCGTGCGTCACCCAACCGGTCGCCGGCGAACAAGCGAGACTGCCGCTCGACGAAGCCCCGATCAGTGCACGCATGTGAACACTGCCTTTGGTCGGTCCCCATGCTTGACGACCCGATTGGCGGCTGCTATCGTTCTGGAAGGTCAAGCCCTCGTTCCTCGTTATCAGGCAGTACGGTGGCGCTTGCCTAGAGCGATGCGTAAGGGTCGGCCCATCGGGTGCCCCTGCACCGGGACGATGCCCCGACCCGCATCCATGCGCCCTTGGTCCTCGCCGAATCGATGCGGCTAGAGTTTGTCGCGTCCCAACGTGTTGTTGCCTCCCGGTTTGACTCGATCCGTTTGCCATCGGCAAACGACACCCGTCAGTCGTGGCGAACGACTTCCCTGTCAGTCTGCGCACACTCAATGCGTCCGTTGGAGCCCCTTGCGTGAACTACTCCGAACTTGAGATCAAGACCGTCGATCAACTGCGTGCGCTTGCACGTGAACGTGGCCTCGCCGACGTCGGCGGCTTGCGCAAGGCAGCATTGATTACTCGGATCATGTACGGGAGCGCTTCCCCTGACGCCGGCGCGGCGCTCGAGTCACGTTCCGGCGAGGAGTCCAGTGACGCGGCTGGCGACGATCGAGGGGCCATCGTCCGCGAGGAGCGGGCACAGGTGGTGTCCGCAGCGGCTCCAGCCACGACCGCAGTCGAACCGATTGGTGCCGAAACCGCCGGGGAAAGCCTTCTCAGACCCGGGCCGCGCGCGCGCAGTGCGCCGGCGCGTCGGGTTGCGGCGTCCATGGGGACTGCGGTTGCGACTGGGCTCATGCCTGATCAGGAAGGTGGGGTCCCGGCGCCTATCGGGATTGCCGGCGCTGGCAGTTCCGAGCCTTCCGAGCAGGGTCCAATTGACCCCGCCCGTCTACCGGGCAATCGGGGTCAGCTTGACACTAGCGTGTCCGCGTCGGTGCCCGTCGCAGCCGACGCGACCGTTCCGTCGGGGCGCGAAGATCAGGCTCCCTACGATCACGCAGTCTCTTCGCCGGACTTGGCTGCTCACGCGGCGCGGACCGATGTTCCTGTTGCCGTTCCCGGCGACCCGGACGCAGCCGTGCGATCCGGCGGTGACGGTGGAATCGTGACGCTTGGCGCGCTTGAACCATCTCGGGTCGTCGCGGTCACCACGCCAACCTCGTCGCCCGAAGGATCGCCGATCGGGGGCACCGACGCGCTGAATTCCCCGGAGCGTCGGCCGAGCGACGATCGCGGCGTCCCGGCCGGTGGCCGGCCTAGCGGTGCGGTGCTCGCTCCCGGCACGCCTGCCGTTCGTCCATTTGAGCGCCACCGGGGACGTGATCGGGGTCGCGGGGGCTTTGAGCGGCAGGATCGCGGCGAACGACCCGACGGGACATCCGGGCTGCGCCCGCAAGGCGGCCCGGGGGAACGCGCCGGGGGAGTTGCCATCGACCGGCCACAAGGGCAAGGAGGTGGCTATGGGTTTCAGGGGCACCCAGCGCCCGTTCGCCAAGGCGTCCTTGAGATCATGGACGACGGCTTTGGCTTCCTCCGGCTTGATCGGCATTGGATGCCAGGGCCGGACGACATTTATGTCGCGCAGGCACAGATCCGGCGATTTGGGTTGCGGACCGGCGACGTCATCATCGGCCAGATGCGTCTGCCGAAGGACTCTGAGAAGTATGCAAGCCTGCTTCGGATCGAGACGGTCAACGGACAGGACCCCGAGACGGCGAAGCGCAGGCCGGTGTTCGACAACCTGACAGCACTATTCCCGAACCGAATGTTTGACCTGGAAATGACCGAGATCCAGGGGCTTCGAGAACTCCAGCAAGCAAACCTGTCCAATCGCGTGATCAACCTGCTGTCGCCGATTGGGCGCGGCCAACGCGGCCTGATCGTGTCGCCTCCGAAGGCGGGGAAGACGATGCTCCTCAAGGGCATCGCTCACGCAATCACCCGGAATCAGCCGGACGCCCACGTGATGGTTGCGCTCATCGGCGAACGGCCGGAAGAGGTCACCGACTGGCAGAAGACGGTGCCGGGCGCGGAGGTGATCTCGTCGACCTTTGACGAGCCGGCTGAAAGCCACACGCGCGTCGCGGAGATGTGCCTTGAGCGGGCGAAGCGGGTCGCAGAACTCGGCAAGGATGTCATCATCCTGCTCGACAGCATCACGCGACTTGCGCGTGCATACAACCAGTGCGTACCGCCAAGCGGCCGGACGCTGAGTGGTGGTATGGACCCGGCGGCGCTCTTCCCGCCAAAGCGGTTCTTCGGCGCGGCGCGGAACTTGGAGGAAGGCGGAAGCCTGACGATCGTCGCCACCTGCCTTGTCGAGACCGAGAGCCGACTTGACGACCTGATCTATGAGGAGTTCAAGGGAACGGGCAACATGGAGCTGCGCCTCGATCGCAAGTTGCAGGAGAAGCGGATCTTCCCGGCGATCAACGTGCAAGCTTCAAGCACTCGCCGTGACGACCTGCTGCTGGGCGAGGCAGTGCTTCGGCAGGCGGTCATGCTGCGGCGGATCATTGCGTCGGTCGGTACCACCGAAGCGGTTGAGCGCATGATTGAGACGATGGGCAAGACTGAGACCAATCGCGAGTTTCTGCAGGCGATGTCGAAGGTGCCCGCGTAGCTCCGGACACCAGACACGCGCCGGGTGTAGACTTACCAGTGGTTTGGCCGAAGTGGCGGAATAGGTAGACGCGCTACGTTCAGGGCGTAGTGAGGTTACACTCGTGTGGGTTCGAGTCCCACCTTCGGCACCCAGACCTTCGCCCGGCCGCGCTCGGTCGGGCGTTTCTGTTTGATCTAGGTGAACGGCCGCGCGGTACGCCGCTGATATACTCCCGGCGCGCACGGCAGGAGAGGCTGGGCGTGACGGCGTGAACGCGTGGCGTGCGGCAAGCTTGGCTGCGCAGTTTGGCGCCACTGTCGTCGGTTGCATTGCCGGGGGAGTAGCCCTAGGCATCTGGGCTGACGTGCAGCTTGGTTCAGCACCTGCCTTCCTGCTTGTGGGAGTGTTCGCGGGGGTGGCAGCCAGCCTGTACTTACTAGTGGCGATTTACCGGTTGCAGGATGCGCCGCGACCTCCGCGCCAGTTCTGAAAGACTTTTCGTATTCGTGCCTCTCGGAACGGGACCAAATGGAAATTCATGCAAGCCTGAAGGCCGAGGAGGTCTTCTTCCTTGGGTCGGTCGGAATCACCAACTCCATGGTGATGACGTGGCTCGCGATGGCGCTTCTCGTAGGGGTGTCATGGAGCGTGACGCGCAACCTCAAGGTTGTGCCATCAGGCATGCAAAGCCTATTGGAGTATGCCCTTGAGTTCATATTCGGACTGGTCATCGGGTCCGCTGGGCAGAAGGGTCGTCGCTTCTTTCCACTGATCGCCACCATCTTCCTGTTCATCATCACTGCCAACTACATGGCGCTTTTACCGGGGGTTGGCACGATTTCGGTCAAGAACCCCAAGCTTGCACACGGGAGCGCTCATGCGGAGGCGCCGCTGCTGATGGCAGCGTCCGCTGATCAAGACCTGTCCGTTGGAGCAGTCTCAGCCGGCAAACCAGAGGGGGTTAGGGCCGAAGCAGACGCTGCTGACCATCATGAGCCAGAAACCATCCACATTTTTCGGGCAGCGAATGCGGACTTCAACATGACGTTAGGCATGGGATTGATCGCATTCTTGTTTATCCACGGTTCGGGTATCCGTGTGCATGGATTCAAGGGCTTCCTCGAGGAGCTTGCCACGCCGGCATTCTTGACGCCAGTAAAAATCATGATCGAAGGGTTCGTCCCGATTTCGTTATCCATGCGACTATTCGGGAATGTCTTCGGCGGTGAAATGCTCATGGCGGTCATGAATTGGCCCCTCGTTGGGATCCCGTTTATTGGCATGGAACTACTGTTTGGCTTTATTCAGGCGATCATTTTTTCGATGCTCACATTGATCTTCACGGTGCTAGCCACGACCGTTCTTCCCGGACATGGCGGCCACGGGGAGGCGCATGGGCAAGGAGGCGACCACCACTAGGTTTGGTCGTGCAAAGCGATGACACCGATGCGGGGGTCACGGGGCTCGTCTCCGATCGCCTCCACAGTTGGCGGTGATGGGCGGTCAAAGGGGTTACCCGCGAAGGGGTCCCGCCGCTCGTTCGTCGGCCCGGCGGGGCTGGCGTCCTACGGTACGTATGCAGGAGGTCCCAGTATGTTCCTGACTTTTGCGGACGGCATGACGGTCTCGGCCATCGCGAAGCTGGCCGCGGCCATCGCGATTGCGATTGGTGGCATTAGTCCGGCCCTTGCAATCGGCATGGGTGTTCGTGGCGCGATGGATGCCATCGGGC
>CAILQO010000032.1 GCA_903836285.1 uncultured Chloroflexota bacterium | reverse complement strand
GGAACCGGTGCGATTGAGCCGTCGGGCATTGACGCCGCCGCAGATGCCTCGGCGTTAGCTTGTGCAGCCTCTGCAACAGTCCCGGCAGTCGAAGGCGCGGCTCCAGTCTCCCAATCGAAGCGCTCTTCGGGGCCACGTGCCTCGACTCCGCTCGGGCCAGCAACCCACGTTTGGACGCCGTTGGTGAACGCCACACTTCCGTCCAAGCTGCGTTGCACGAGGAGCCCACCTGTCGTGACCTGCTCAATGTCGAGGGACGCAGGGCTGATGCGCTCATTGGTGATGCATTGCCCAACTTCATCAGGCAGGGCATCAACGATGACTGCGAATTTTGGCGCGATGGTGCAGTCGTCTGCACGCGCTGGTTGAAGGGAAACGGCTACCCCAAGGAACGCGACGAAGAGCGCTGGTACTAGCAAGCGTGCATTCACACTCGTCGCTCCTTGTCACGTCGATTGCGCGACCACGCGGACCGACATTCGATCGCGCATGAAGTACACCCAGCTCCGCAGGGCGTGCTACGTTGTCACGTTAGCAGTCATGCACGCGAGAAGCGTATACACCTCCGAACGTCGGCTGCGGGGCGCCTGATTGCGCTTGACTTGACCACGCGCGAGACTGCTTGGGACGCCGGGGTTGGGTCGGGCAAGAGCCCTACCCCTTCGACGGGTCCGCCATGTGATCCGCCGGGTTCCGCCACGACCGCGCCGCCGTCCACCCCAGCAAGCGCTTCGCGCGCGCGTTGGTGATGCCCGACTGCGTTGCGCCGATCGTGGCCATCCCCGGGATGTTCTCCGTTCCCGGGTACGCCCGCGCGATCAGGTCTCGCGTTGGCTCAATGCCCCACGAGTCGTCCTGCACGGCATACAACTCGGTGCACGCCGCCTCGGGGTTCTCGCTTTCGATCGCCAGCCGGAACAGCGTCGCAAGGTCGCGCGGGTCGGTGTAACTGAACAGCGCACGATCGCCCGAGAGCGGGTTGGCCCGGAACTGCGCTTCAAGGTTGGGGTAGTCCCAGGGTCGTGCCACGTAGCTTGGCCGGATCGACGTCACGCGCAGCTTCCCCGCGGTGCGCCGGTGGATCTGCTCCGCCGTTAACTCCCCAAGGAGTTTCGACAGGCCGTACGGGTCCTGCGGGCGGTTCGCGTGCGTCTCATCGACCGGCACGAAGTCCGGCAAGTGCAGGTGCGTGCGGTAGCCCTGCCCAAGGGTGTTGATGCTGCTCGCCATTGCCAGCGATTTCAGGCCGAGCACCGCCGCCGCCTCGCACGCATTGAAGTTCCCAACCACGTTCGTGGTGAACACCGTGGTATCGGGAAAGGTGCCCGGCGACGCGATCGCCGCGAGGTGGATCGCCGCCTCACACCCGGCGAACACCTCGACGAGGTCGCCCAGGTTCTCGTGGTTCCCGATCCGGTACCGCACCCCCGGTACCGCCGGCATCAGCCCACGGGGCGTGGCGTGAGGCACCGGGCGGTCACGGTCGATCACCGTCACTGTCCATCCATGCGCGACGAGGTCCCGCACGATCCACCCGCCGATCCACCCGCACCCGCCAGTTACCGCCACGCGTCGTGCCATCGTTCTTGTCCTTGTTCATGCGCGATTCAACTGCGGACCGCCGGAACGTGGGGGGTTCCGGCTGGGCCCGCGGGCGTCACCCCTCTCCACGTCGCAACGGGCGAGGGGCAGGGGTCGCACTCGCCCCTCTCCCGTCGCAACGGGGGAGGGGTTGGGGAGGGGGTTTTCACTACGTCGCAACGGGGGAAGCTTGGTGCGGGGGATTGGGTGTGGGTCTTTCCCCGGCGCATCACCACCCTCCGGAGGCGTCAGGTCACGGTCAGCGTCCTGCAAGGCGCCGCCGCCGTGCCAACCACGCCCGCGCCGCGGTCACCTTCCCGGTTCGTGCCGGGCGCATCGGTGACAGCCCCGCAATGATGTCTGCCACCGCCCGCACCGCCGGCGCACCTCCCGCCTCGGCCTCGATCTCCACAAACCGCTGCCGATACGACTCCCCCTCGATCGTGACTTCGTCGAGTGAGACAACGACGCGACCGTCGCCGTTCGCCACAACCACGTCGCGGCGCGGGTTTCTCAGGACGGCTACCGGCACAAGCCCGTCGATTCCTGTCACGCCACGCACGCGCAACGCCTCGATCACCGGCCCCGTCCCGGGGAGCCCCGCCCAGCCAGGCGGCTGCGTGCCCGCGGGGACCGCCACCGTCAGCTCGGTACGGGCGAACACGCCTTCCGGGGTTTCGGCGGCCGGCCCTTTCAGCGTGAGTTCCGCGACCGTGTCGTCGCCGTTCTGGCGTACCCGGAGGGTGCATCGCTGTCGACCGAGTGCGGCATCCGGGGTGTCGAAGTAGCTGTCCCGCAGTGCGACCGACCGTCTCTCGACGACGTGCCAATCGCCGAGCGCTTCACGGTCGCCCAGGATCGCGAAGGCGCGCAACGACGCCCGGAACTTTGCCTCGATCTCAACCGGCGCGGCGCTCATGTGCGTTTCCTCACGATCGCAAACAGGTCGGCGCCCGGCAGGGGCGTCTCCTCAAGGGCAAACCCCACCGTCTCCGTCTCGAACCATGGTGCCAGCGACGCCTCAATCTCCTCCCACGTCGCGGCGAATGGCGGGCCGCCTTCCGCCGGGCCGACGAAGAAGCTCCCGATCAGCCGCCCACCCGGACGCAACATCTTCGCCACGCTCTCCACGTATCGCTCGCGATCACTAGGGTGCAGCGCGCAATAGCAGGCCCGCTCGACCGCGAAGTCGTACTGACCAACGTGCACCGAGACGTCGGCGCCGAGGACGTCGGCAACCTTAAAGGTGACCCGGTCAGCGAGGCCGGCCGCCGTTGCGAGTTCGCGCGCACCTGCGATCGCGGATGGCGCGAAGTCAAGGCCCGTAACCTGATGCCCTGCCTCCGCGAACAGCAGCGCATCGTGACCGCGACCGCACCCGGGCACGACGACGCGTCCCGGCACCGGCGCCCGGTCTGACGCAAGCAGCCGCCTGAAGGCGGGTGTTGGCACGCCCCGTTCCCACCCGGTGCGCCCCGCCTGGTAGCGCCCCTCCCAGAACTCGTGACCGATCGTGGGACGCGACGTCGCCATGCATCCGCCTCCGCGCCGTTCGTCCGGGAGTGTCAGGTGTCTGGTGCCCGGCGGCGGAGGTTACCCTACCGCGAGACGTCTCCCGCTCCCGACGTAGCGGGGAAGGGAACTCTCCTCGGCAGGGTGGGGCGAAGCAACGGATCGCCCCATCACTGGCGCATCACCGCTGTCGACTACCCTCCGACTTCACCCAAGACCATGACGCATGATCCACGAACACCGCTTCCGCGTGCGGTACGCCGAGACCGACCAGATGGGCATCGCGCACCATGCGAACTACTTGATCTGGTTCGAAATGGCGCGCGTCGAGTGGAGCCGCGCCCTCGGCCTCCCGTGGGGCGACATCGAGGCGAGTGGCTTCGCGCAGGCGGTCCATCGCACCACCCTGACCTATCGTCGACCTGTCCGGTTCGACCAGTTGCTGGTCATGCGGGTGGCGTTGGTCGAGATGCGCGGGCCGCGCATGCGCTTCGGGTTCCGCCTGCACGACGCGGCTGACCTTGAGGCACGCCCAGACGGGTCGGACGTTCTCTCGTTCGGCAGCATCGAATTGGTGTGGGTCACCCCTGACGGGCGCCCAACGCGCCTCCCGAAGGCCCACGCGGCGAGCGATCTGTTCGCCGCGATGGAGACCCACCCCGACTGGGGCGACTGAGTCCGGCGCGGCGACCAGACACCTCTCTCCCGTCGCAACGGGGAACGGGAGAGGGGCAGGGGGTACTTCGAGGGCAGGGGGGTAGGCTAGGCGCGAGCAGGATTGGGGCGATGTGGCGCCTACACCTGCCCTGTCCGGCGCACCACCGCGTCTGGGCGATCGGCGAGCCCGGGGAGTAGCGCCACGCCGTGCCCGGGGGCTGGCGCCACCGTGACATGGCCATCGGCAACGATCGGCAGCCCTGTCACCAACTCCGTGTACCACCCCGTGTAAAAAGCGCGGACCACCTCTTGGATGAGTGTGTTCGGCGCGTTCACGCTGAGGTGGCAGCCGGCGGCCCACGTCACCGGCCCTGTGCAGTCGTGCGGGGCGATGGGCAGCCCGAACGACTCCGCGAGGGTGGCAATCGCCTTCCCCTCGGTGATGCCGCCGCACCAGCCGAGATCCAGCATGACGTAACTCGCGGCGCGCGCCTCAAGCAGTTCCCGGAACCCGCCGCGGTTGCCCAGCAACTCGCTCGCGGTCGTCGGTAGGCGCGTGCCGTGTGCGAAGCGGGCCAGCGCGGCGATGTCGTCGGGGCGTACCGGGTCCTCAATCCAGAAGGGCCGGATGTCCTCTCGCTCAAACGCCTGCGCAATCTGCAGCGCCGCTGGCACCTGCCACAGGCCGTGCAGCTCGACCATGAGGTCCATGCGGTGGCCGACGACCTCGCGCACGCGCCGGAACGGGACCATGGCAGCGTCGAGTTCGGCGGGTGAGATCGACGTGCCACTCGTCCGGTACGCAGCGCCGTCAAAGGGCCACATCTTCATGCCGGTGATGCCCATCGCCAGCAGGCTTTCGGCCAGCTCGCCGGCGTCGCCGGTGAGCCAGGCATCAAGGTCCTCGTATGGCCCAGCGCTTCCAGTACCCGTGCCCCAGTTCTCCAGCGCCTGCCCGACCGTCTTGCGGACGTACCGGTAGCCCGCGCAGGTGTTGTAGACACGGACCCGGTCGTGCGACGCTCCCCCAAGGAGGTCATACACGGGTGCGCCCAGACGCTTCCCCTTGATGTCCCACAGCGCCATGTCGAGCGCCGACATGCCACGACGCTCCACCCCAGTGCCCTTTGTGCCGACGTAGCCCGGAATACCGACCCGGAGCCGATCGATCTGGCCGGGGTCCTGCCCAATCAGCTTCGGTGCCACCGTGTCGTGCAGGTACGACGCGACTTCTGGCGCCCCAAAGAACGTCTCCCCGAGGCCGGTGATCCCCTCATCGGTTGCGACGTGCACGAACAGGATGTTGCCGAACTCGTCGAGCTGGATCGTCTCGATCCCAGTGACCTTCATCGCGTGCCTCTCACTTTCGTCCGTGGTCACCAGTTCGTGAAGCTGCCGTCGAGGCGTGACAACCGAGGCAACTCGCGCATCTGGAACGGGTACTTGCGGGCCGCCTCACGGTCGAACACGATCCCAAGCCCTGGTGCCGTCGGTGGCAGCAGGTATCCGGCCTCCCATGGGACTTGCACGGGGATGACGTCCGTGAGGGAGGTCCCGGGGCGACGCGGCTGCTCTTGGACGCCTACCAGTGGCGACGCGAGGTTCAGGTGCAGGCACGCGGCGGTCGAGACAGGACCAAGCGGGTTGTGCGTCGCCAGCTTGATGTAGTGCGTCTCACACCATCCGGCGACCTTCTTTGCCTCTGTCAGGCCCCCGCAGATCCCGAGGTCGATCCGGCAGAAGTCCATCAATTCTTCCTCGATGACCTGACGGAACTCCCATTTGCTTGCAAACTGCTCGCCGACCGCAATCGGAGACTGCATGTGTTGACGCACCAAGCGCAGGCTTTGCATCGACTCGGCGCGGATCGGGTCCTCAAGGAAAAAGGGGTCGAAGTCTGCAACCGCGCGCCCGAGGCGGATCGAATCGGCCGGGTCGAGGCGCGTGTGGATGTCGAAGCACAACTCGACGGAATCGCCCAAGGCCTTGCGCAGGGCGGCAAACTCACGCGTTGCCTCCTTGATTGATGCTGTCGGTTCGAGGATGCCCCCGAACTCGTGCAGGCCCCACCGTACGAACTTCCAACCCTCTTCAACGTGCTTCTGGGCGTTCTCGACCAGCTCTTCCACGGACGGGCGTTGCACGTGCGGATAGCACACGACCTTGTCGCGGCACAGGCCGCCAAGCAGGTCATAGACTGGCCGATTGAGTGCCTTCCCCTTGATATCCCACAACGCGATGTCGATCGCGGAGATTGCCGACGTGGCGATGTTCTGTGCCGGAAAGAAGCCACCGCGTGACATCAGTTGCCAGAGATGCTCGGTGCGGAACGGGTCCTGGCCGATCAGATGGGGCTTGAGGTGCTCGACGACGCCCTGCATCGCGAGTTCGCGCCCGGTCAGTCCGCCCTCGCCGACGCCCGAGATTCCCTCGTCCGTGTCGACGACGACAAAGAAGAAGTTGCGTGCACCACCCCAGACGGGCAGGCACTCGATGTTCGTGATCTTCATGGGCGCGTGTTCCCTCTCCCCGATGGGCGGCGATCCCGCCGCAATGCCCGATGCCGCCCGACTGCCCCGGGCGCGGCGGCATTATCGCCCTCGCCTCCAAGGCGTGTGCGCCATGCCTTGAGTCCACCCCGTGCGCCGCATGCCTCGGCAAACGCGCGTTCGTGCCGCTCGCCCTGGCCCCCGCCAGCAGCCGCCCCGTCGATGCGACCCCGATACATGCGTATCACGCAGGGGCGCCCTCGGCCTGGTAGCCGCGCTGCTGAGGTGATCCGTCCGGGCGGAGTGGCCAACCCCGAACGGGCAAACGTCGGGCGACGGGTCGCCAGTGTGCTCTCTCGGCGACGGCTTCCGACGCCATCCTTGGCGGAGTCATGAGCCCGTGTCAGGTGATGCTCGGGTGCTTGCGCGACCATCTCGCACTCGCTGGGCCCACCGTTCCCGAACCCCGTTGCCCTGCGGGCGCGGCGCGTGCCATCTGGGGACGGTCTTTGGCCCTGACCTATGCGCAACCATGTATCGTGACAGGTCACCGGCCGGTGGCGGGATGCCATTCGTTGCTGGCACCACTCCCACCTCAAAAGACCGCCAATCGGGCGTTGCCCCGACCGATGCGCGGCACCCTGCCACACTCGACGCCGGTCTGGCGGCCTCCATGGCCGCCACGTGGTGGATGCCCTCCCGTGGCGTTGGGCGTGCAATACTCGTGTCCCGTAGGGCAGTAAGTTCACGGGGCCGTGGGCGGTCGCGCTTGGTGCCGTGCCCGCCTGCAAGCACCAACCCGCCCGGTGTGGCACGATGCGCGCCATGACCGCACCGACTGATGGCACCGCGCGCCGCCTCGCCATCCTCGGCGGTGGCCAGATGGGTGGCGCGATCCTCGCGCGCGCCCTAGCTTCCGGCCTCTATGCCCCCGCTGATGTAACCGTGAGCGACGCCGACGCCGGCGCCCGCCTGCGACTGGAGCGGGACCACGGCGTCCGAACCCTCTTCGACGCCGCCGCCGCCGCCGATGGCGCCTCGTGCATCCTGGTCGCCGTCAAGCCTCAGGTCCTGGCGTTGGTGGGGAGTGACCTGCGCGGTCACCTCGCCCCGGGGCAGGTCGTCCTCTCGATCGCTGCGGGCATCGAGATCGACACGATTCGCCAAGCCCTCGGCCACGACGAGGTTGTGCGTGCCATGCCAAACACCCCGGCACAGGTCGGCCAGGGAGTGACGGCGTGGTGCGCGACCGCCGCCGTCTCACGCGCTTCGCGTGACGAGGTGCGCGACCTGCTTGGGGCTGTCGGGACCGAGCTTGAAGTCGACTCCGAACGCTATCTCGACATGGTCACCGCCGTGTCGGGCAGCGGCCCCGCATGGGCAATGCTCGTGATCGAGGCGATGATCGATGCCGGCGTCAACCTTGGCCTGCGCCGCGACTGGGCCTACGAGCTGGTCCTGCAGACGTTCGCTGGGTCGGTTGCACTTGCACGCGAGACGGGACGGCACCCGGCCGACCTGCGGAACTCCGTGACGACCCCAGGTGGGACGACCGCCGCCGGGTTGGCTGCGATGGAGCGCGCCGGTGCCCGGGCTGCCCTGGCCGGCGGGATCGAGGCTGCGTACCGGCGCGCGGTTGAGCTCGGGGCCGCTGCGCGCAAGGCCTCCGGGAACGCGACGCAATGATCGGTGCGCTGCTGCGGCGGATCTTTGGGAGCGGTGGCAGTGGCGATGGTGAGCCGGGAGATCGAAGCGGCCTGTACTTCTATGTGAAGTGCCGCGCCTGCAACGAGGTCATCCGCGTGCGGATCAACCGCCACAACGACCTATCGCCGATTGAGGACGGCGATGGCTTCCATGTCCGCAAGTCGATCGTCGGGCGGAACTGCTTCCGACGCATCGAGGCAGAGATGACCTTCGACAAGGGATACCGCCAAGTCGGGGCCGAACTCGTGGGCGCCACAATTGCGACCCGTGAGGAGTGGGATTCGTGGGAGGCGTCGCATCCCGTGCCTGCCCCGGGGAACCCTGCGTAGCCTAGACATTTCCCGGAACAGGCTTTCGCCCGCAACACGCGAACGGCACTCAAGTTGTGCCGCGGCGTGCCGCATCACGTGCGCGCGTTAGAGGCGCAGGGACACGATGTCGCAGGCCTCGATTGACGCTGGCGCCGGCGCTTCTGCCGGGTCGCCCCCCCTGATCACGCCATGGCCCGTCAGGCACCGCATGCCGGTCGCCGGGGCGGTGGCTGCCTGCCTCGCCGTCGCGTCAGGAGTGGTCGCGGCCTCTGCGCCACCTGTCGTTCCGGCCGCCGTCTTGATCGGCGCTGGCGCCGCGCTTGGCGCGCTTCGCTACCCCTCGGGGGCCGTCGGCCTCGTCGTGGCGGTGATCGCCCTTCTCCCGTTCGGCGTCCTCCCGGTCAGGCTCGGCGTCGCGCCGACGTTCCTGGACGTTGCCACCGTCCTGCTCTGGGCGGGCTGGCTTGCCCGGGTTGCGACCGGGCGTGATCGCGTGCGGCACCCAGTGGTCCTCGCGTCGTTCGGCCTGTACGTCGCCCTGTCTGCCGTCGCGTACGTCGGGTCGCCTGATCCAATTGCCCCGAACGAGACCGCCCGCGCCTTCGCGAAGGCCATGGCGGCGACCCTTGCCATCGTCCCGGTAGCTCAGGTGGCAAGTGATCGCCCGGCAGCAAGGGTCATCTCCGGGACGATTGTCCTCGCCGCTGCGATCGAGGCGTCCGTCGGCCTTGTGCTGTACGCGATGCCGCGCGACCTGGCGTACCGCGCGCTCGCCTCCCTTGCCCCACTGGGCTACCCAACTGGTGACAGCGTCCTGCGCTACCGGCCGGACACCGACATCCTGCGGGCCATCGGCACCTCGATTGACCCGAACATGCTTGGGGTGATGCTCATGATCGCTGGCGCTATCGGTGTCGCCGCGGCGATGGCGCCGCGTCCGCCGTGGCCCCGGATCGTGGGCGCCCCCGCACTCGGTCCAATCTTGGCGTGCCTGCTGCTGACCGAGTCGCGAGGGAGTTGGCTCTCGCTTGGGGCATCGATTGCCGTGATCGCCGTGCTGCGCCACCGACGAATCTGGTTCGTCGCGGTTGCGGGGGCGGTCGCGATCCCATTCGTCCCCGCCGCACAACGGTTCACCGAGCACCTGATCTCGGGTCTGCAGGCGCAGGATCGCGCGGCGTCGATGCGGCTTGGTGAAATATCCAATGCCCTGACCATTATTGCGTCGGCACCATGGGTCGGCGTCGGGTGGGGGGTCGGCGACCGGAGCATCGACCTTGAGTTCACGCGGGGCGTCTCAAACATCTACCTGACAATCGCCCAACGATCAGGCATTCCTGCGGTGGTCGCGTACGTGACTGCGTGGGGGGCAACCGGGGCGTTGATCTGGCGAGGTGTTATACGGATGACCCGTGACCACGACGACGACGGGATCGCCCTCGGCGCCTCGGCGGCCGTTGCCGGTGCACTGGCGTCAGGCATGGTCGACCACCACTTCGTGAGCTTCCCCCACCTCGTGACGCTGCTTGCCATCGTCGCAGGCATCTGCGTCGCGAGAGCGGCTGCAGCGCAATCAACCGCAGGAACGGTGTCGGCCTGATATGAACTCCAAGGCGCTCACCCGAAATGCAGGCGGTGCATGACCGTTCCCATCCTGCTTGATGCGCGCATCCTCGCGTACAACGACACCGGGATCGCGAGGTACGTACGCCACCTGTACCAGTCGATGCGCGACGTGGTGGATCACGCAATCCAAGGTGGCGCGGCGCCACCGATCGCGGTCACGCTTCTTGAGTCGCGGCGCGAGATGCGACATCAATTGTCGCGTGCGTGGCCCGATACCCGGGTCGCGTGGACCCCACCACACAATCGGTTTGAGCGATGGGCGCTTGCCGCTGAGGTCGGCGCCACGACGCTGGCACTGGGTCGATGCCATGGGGAGCGACGGAGCGGCCACGCCGTCCTCCACAGTCCCGATCACGTCGCGCCGGGACGATTCCGGTTGCTCGCGGGCAGACGGTGGCGAAGTGTCATTACCGTGCATGATTTATCTTTTATACACCTACCAAACACACATACTGCAGAAAGTAAAACATACTATTCTGGCATCAAAGCTTCAGCCCGAGGAGCTGACGCGATCATCTGCCCATCACAGGCGACCGCCGCCGACCTGCTTGACAGCACCGGTGTCGACCCTGGGCGGGTTTGGGTCGTTCACGAGGCGGCGGACGCCCGTTACCAGCCCGGTGAACGACTGGTATCACCGGTAACGGACATCGGGCATCCGTACATCTTGACCGTTGGCTCACTCGAGCCGAGAAAGAATGTCAAGGTGTTGATCGAGGCTGTCCAACGTATGCCTCCAAGTCGTCGCCCTTTGGTAAAGATTGTCGGCTCCAAGGGCTCGGCTTTCCCTGAGATCGCCCGCCTAGTTTCAAGCAATCAGCTTGACCGTTGGGTGTCGTTCATGGGTCGCATGGGTACAAAAGAGATCGTGGCCCTGTATCAAAATGCACTGGCTTCGACCTACTTGAGCCTCTATGAAGGCTTCGGGTTGCCGGTTCTGGAGTCGATGGCATCCGGTTGTCCGGTCGTCGCATCCAACCTGTCGAGCATCCCGGAGATCGCGGGCGACGCTGCGGTCCTTGTCGACCCACACGATGCCGATGCCGTCGCCGCGGCACTACAGCGCATGATGGATGACCCGTCGCACCGTGCAGATTTACGGGAACGGGGCCTCAGGCGTGCCGCGACATTTACCTGGACGGCAGCCGCACAGCAAACAATTGATGTCTTTCGGGCGGTGCACGCCTAGCGACACGGCATCGTGCCCAGCCAGGGCTTTCCGATGGCACCGGTTACTGGGTGACCAGATGGCGCCTGCCGGGAAAGCAGTGCAGCATCTGCGGCTTGGGCTTCTGCACGGGCTAGGACGACGTGCGTTCAGCGCTTCCTGCTCATGCGGCCCGGAGGACCAACTCGTCGGGTCTGCGCAATCCGTGCCTGCCGACGTTTTGATCCTCGTTCAAGCAATGGCGTTGGTGGTTCGGACCTGATCTCACGGTCATCGCGTAGCGCCAGGTCCTCGCCGGAGGCACACCTGCTTCGGCCTTGAGGCCTTCACTTCTCGGCCCAATCAGGCACGTACCTTTATCATAATGATCGGTGTACGCGACTCGGTGGACTGGACTGCCTGACCCGTAAGTTCCGGTACGCGGAAAATGGTACCTGGCACTGATCACTCGCCGACTCACCTGAGCATCACAAGAATGACCGGAGTATAGCAACCTTTGTTTAAAAGATGCACAGGAAATACAGGGACGGACAGGCGCCTATCGAGGCGTCAAGAAGGATGTTCACAAGTCGTTAACCTACTCGAAGGGTGGGTCGTTACCGATCGCTATCGTGGCAGATGATTGCTAGATAGGAGTTTGACAAGTTTACAGTCTATTGTGGCGTCGCGCAAGAACCGCGTGCCGCGTGGGGTAGTGACTGCTTGATTTGGTGGGAGTTGGTGACATAACCTGCGAATCCGGTGTTACCGGGGCTGAGCTTGACAACCTCAGCTCTGACCAGTTTGCAGGTCTTTACATTCAGGGCCCTTTCGATGCCCGGATGTCACTTAGTTCACTGGGTGGCCAACATTGCTGGGTGTGACCGCAGATGGATGCCGTTCGATGGCGATTTCACATTTCCAATAATGTGCAGGGCGTTGTCGCTGGACCTTTTCCGCTGGGAGCGATGGGGCCGAAATAGTACGGGGCGAGTTTTGGTGGCAGCGTAGTGCCGTCAGGTCCGTGATGTCTTCGTGCGGGCGGCGACCGTTTCGAAGCTCGGTCGGACGACCGTGCAATGATGCGGTGATTGCGTGTCTGCGGTTCCGTGGGCATTTTGCCGACGCTCTATCGGGTGGTGGTCTTGGTAGGCGTTCGGCCGCGGGGGTTCATGGGTCGGTGCAGGACGCTTGGTACCGGGCTACCGCGTCCGATGGTGGGCCGGCTTCATGATGCGATGGTCGCGGCGTCAGGTGGTGTGTCGTCGTAGGCCGATCCGTTCTTTCCTGTGCGGGACTGTGGCTCGGAGCATCCGCGGTGATTTGGGCGCACGCAGGTAATGGTGCAGGATAGTGACCGATAGTGCTGGTCCCGTGCGCTTGGAGGATCTGCCTCTGGCGGGCAGGCGCGTCTTGGTGGTTGCGCCTCAGGTCCCGTGGCCGACGTCGCAGGGGACCGCACTCCGTAATGCCCGTCTGGCGCAGTCCTTGGCTCAGGCCGGGGCTGTCGTTGACCTGATGGCTTTTGGCGATCGGTCAGCTTCGGTTGATACGGATCCCGCTCGTGCGATGTTTGGTGCGGTCCGGGTCGTCGATCGGCCGATCAGGTCGACCATGCGTCGGTTGCGTGACTTCGTGTCTGGGTATGCGGACTTGGCGACGCGTTTCCTTTCGGAGCCGTTTGCTGACGCGTTCGCTGAGATGGTTGCCGTGGGACGGTACGACGCCATCCATTTGGAAGGGTTTGAGGTCGCGCACGTCGCTCTTGGTCCAGATGCCTTGCGCGCCGAGGCGTGGCAGCGGGCGCCGTGGTCCGGCGTGGGTCGTCGCACGCCGATTCTGGTTTTTGACGACCACAACGCTGAGTTTGATCTGCAGCGGTCGGCTGCATTGGTTGATCGGGGGTTGTTGGTTCGCTGGCCTCGGGTGATCTACTCCCTCATACAGGCCCGGCGATTGCGTCGTCGTGAGGGGCTGTATGCGGCGGCGGCGGACGTGTGCGTAACGGTGTCTGGCGAGGACGCCAAGCTTCTGCAGGAGATTGTTCCCGGGCTTGCCCCTGTCGTCGTGCCCAACGGCATCGATGTTGCTTCGTTCGGACTGCCCGTTCCGGCGTCTGTGCCAACGCTGCTCTTTGCAGGGAAGCTTGACTACCGGCCGAACGTTGACGCTGCGGAGTGGCTCACGAGGAGCATCCTTCCCGCGGTGCGGGCGGTCGTGCCGGATGTGCGCCTTGTGCTCGC
>CAILQO010000031.1 GCA_903836285.1 uncultured Chloroflexota bacterium | reverse complement strand
GCTTACTCCCCATCTCTACAAGCGAGAGGCGGGCAGGGATGCCCGCGGTCCCAGACGAGACGTGCGCGGACCACATCGGGTGGCGCGCCTCGCGCCGCTACCGCGGCGGTGGTGCCTCGCCCTCTTCTTGCGCGGCGTAGGCGTTGTGCAGGTGGATGCTCTCGTCGGCCTCGCACTCGGCGCGGAACCACCGCACGCGCGCATCGCCACGCAACCACACCACCGCGTCGCGCACCACGTCTTCCACGAACTTGGGGTTGAAGTACCCCCGTTCGGTGACGTACTTCTCATCGGCACGCTTGACGAGGGGATAAATCTCGCAGCTGCCGAGCGTCTCGCCCGCCGCGATCATCTCCTCGAAGGTCATCGAGGCGCCGTCAACGAACTGCACCCGCAGACGCAACCACGCCCGCTGGTTGTGCGCGCCCGCCACGCTGATCTCCTTGCTGCACGGGCAGACCGTCGTGATCGGCACATTCACGGCCAACGTCATGTCGACGTGGTTATCGCCGGAGATCGTCGCCTCGACGCCGCAGGCGTAGCCCATGGTGCTGCGCTGCCCACTGACCGGCGCCGCCTTCTCCTTGAAATAGGTGAAGGTGATGCCGAGGTGCGCGCGTGACGCCTCAAGGCGCACCCGCGTGGCGCGCAACATGTCGCCAACGACCGCTGGCGTGAGCGGGCGGTCCTTCCACGCCTCAAGGACCTCGACGAGGCGGGACATGTGCGTCCCCTTGAGGTCGGCCGGGAGGTCGACGGCGAGGTGTGCCATCGCCGTGGTGACTTGCACGGATCCGTCGTGGCCGGCGATGTGCCACGGCAACTCAACCCGACGGATGCCGACCTGTTGGAGGTCGACTTGCCGCTCGTCGGCGCGGCTCTGGACGTCGTTCACCCTGCCACCTGACCCACGAGCCAAGCAGAGGGCGTCGCCAATGGGGCGCAACCTCATCCGGAACGGCAATGCGGCCCGTGGGGGCATGGCGCGCAACCATGGGCGCCGGTCCGTTCTGGCAAAGCCTAGCGCGCAACCTCACGCAACTGGACCACCGAAGGTATCGCCAACGCCACCTGCACGCCCGTTCACCCCCGCCGAAACGGAACCGATACGCGGCGGCGTCCCGCCGCGACGAGGCGGCACCCCTACGTCACCGCACGATGGCGCATCCGACCGTTCACACTCTGGTACGCGCGCCCAGATCGTGCGGGCGCCACCATCCGGAGTCCCCCATGCGGCCAGACCAGATCGTCATCCAGGGCGCGCGCGAGCACAACCTCAAGAACGTCACCGTCACCATCCCGCGCGACCGCCTCGTCGTCCTGACTGGTGTCTCCGGGTCCGGCAAGTCGTCGCTCGCCTTCGACACCCTGTATGCCGAGGGGCAGCGACGCTACGTCGAGAGCCTCTCGAGCTACGCCCGCCAGTTCCTGGGGAACCAGCAGAAGCCGGCGGTCGACTACATCGTCGGCCTCTCTCCGGCCATCTCCATCGAGCAGAAGTCCGCCAGCCGCAACCCGCGATCCACCGTCGGCACCGTCACGGAGATCCACGACTACCTGCGCGTCCTGTATGCCCGCATCGGTGTGCCTCACTGCCCGTCGTGTGGGCGCAAGGTCGCCGCCCAGACGGCGGAGCAGATCGTCGACCAAGTGCTTGCACAGGCGCCGGGAAGCCAGTGGCTCATCCTGGCCCCGATGGCCCGCAACCGGAAGGGCGAGTTCCAAGACGTCTTTGCCCAAGCACGCAAGGACGGGTTTGTGCGCGTGCGCGTCAACGGGCAGGTCTTCGGCGTCGATTCGCCCCCGTCCCTTGATAAGAAGCGCAAGCACGTCATCGACATCGTCGTCGACCGCGTGCGCGTGCCGGAACCTGGCGCGGACGGGATCGTCCCCGAGGACGCCATCGACCGGCAGCGCCTGACCGACTCGGTGGAGACGGCGTTGCGCGTCGGCGAAGGCACGATGGTCCTGGCGCCGATGACGTCGTCCGCACACCCCTCGGCCGACGCAACGGGGGAGGGTGCGTCCGCGGTGGGCGACGCCGCCTCAAGCGGTGGCCTCAAGGGGATGCAGGCGGCGGCCGGTGACCTGTTGTTCGCCGAGACGAACGCTTGCGCCTACTGCAACCTCTCGTTCGAGGAGCTGTCGCCCCAACTCTTCTCGTTCAATAGCCCCGTTGGCGCCTGCCCCGATTGCCTCGGCCTTGGGTCCACGATCGCCATCGACGAGTCGCTGGTCGTGCCCGATCCGTCCAAGACGATCCTTGAGGGCGCCGTCGAACCGTGGGGTGAACAGGATGACGAGGGTGGCACGGGGTGGGGTGATCGCTACCGCGCGCAAGTCCTCGCGGCGTACGGCGTGCCGGTTGATGTGGCGTGGCGAGACCTGACGCCGGAGCATCGCCACCTCTTGATGCAGGGGGCCGACGGCGACAAGATCAAGATCACGTGGACCAACAAGGATGGGTCTGGCGGGTCGTGGTTCTCGAAGTGGGAGGGGATCGTCCCGCGCATCCAGCGGATGCTGAAGCAGACGACCTCTGAGAGCCAGCGGCAGCACTACATGCGGTACTTCAGCCAGCAGCCGTGTGCGGCCTGCCATGGCGAGAAGCTCAAGCCCGAGGCGCGCGCCGTCACCGTTGGCGGAACCCGCCTCCCCGACCTTGAACACCTCTCAATCGGTTCGACGCTTGACTTCTTCGCGGGTCTGAGCCTGCCCCCGCGGGAGGCGACCATCGCGCACGACCTCTTGAACGAGATCCGTGGGCGCCTTGAGTTCCTGGTGAACGTCGGCCTGCACTACCTCACCCTTGACCGCGCCGCGCCAACCCTCTCCGGCGGCGAGTCGCAGCGCATCCGGTTGGCAAGCCAGATCGGGTGCGGTCTCGTCGGCGTGCTGTACATCCTTGATGAGCCAAGCATTGGCCTGCACCAGCGGGATAACGGCAAGCTCATCCAGACCCTCGAGACGTTGCGCGACACCGGAAACACCGTCGTCGTTGTCGAGCACGACCTTGACACGATGTTCGCCGCCGACTGGTTGATCGATTTTGGCCCCGGCGCTGGAATCAACGGCGGCGAGGTTGTGGCCTTCGGTACGCCCAAGCAGGTCGCGCGGAACCCCCGTTCGCTCACCGGCCAGTTCCTGAGCGGCGAGCGCACGATCGAGATGCCGGAACGGCGCCGCGAACCGGGTGACCGGTGGCTGACGATCCGCGGCGCCCGTGAACACAACCTCAAGGATGTCGACGTCGCCTTCCCCCTCGAGTGCTTCGTCGCTGTGGCCGGCGTCTCCGGGTCCGGCAAGTCGTCGCTGGTGAACGGCATCCTCCGCAAGGCGCTCGAGCAACGCCTCATGCGCGCGCAGGCCCGGCCCGGGGCGCACGCTGGGTTGGAGGGCGTGGAGCACCTCGACAAGGTCATCGCCATCGACCAGGACCCGATCGGGCGGACGCCGCGGTCGAACCCCGCTACCTACGTGGGCGTCTACGACCAGATCCGCGACCTGTTTTCCAACATGCCAGAGGCGAAGATCCGCGGGTACAAGCCCGGGCGCTTCTCCTTCAACGTCAAGGGCGGCCGGTGCGAGGCCTGCGAGGGCGACGGTGTCAAGCGCATCGAAATGCAGTTCCTCGCCGACGTCTTTGTGCCGTGCGAGGTGTGCAAGGGCAAGCGCTTCAACCGTGAGACGCTTGAGGTGAAGTTCCGCGGGAAGTCGATCGCCGACGTCCTCGACATGAGCATCGAGGAGGCGGTCGAGGTCTTCGAGAACGTTCCCGGCATCGCGCGCATCTTGCGCACGCTGCTGGACGTCGGACTTGGGTACATGCGACTCGGGCAAGCGTCCACCACGCTCTCCGGTGGTGAAGCGCAACGCGTCAAGTTGGCGCGCGAGTTGTGCCGCCCGGCGACGGGGCGTACGCTGTACATCCTGGACGAACCGACGACCGGTCTCCACTTCGCCGACGTCCAGAAGTTGCTTGATGTGTTGCAGCGACTGACCAACGCCGGGAACACCGTCATCGTGATCGAACACAACCTCGACGTCCTGAAGTGCGCCGACTGGATCATCGACCTGGGCCCGGAGGGCGGGTCCGGTGGCGGGCAGGTGCTGGCGACCGGCACGCCTGAGGTGGTGGCGCGCACCGCTGGGGCGCCGACCGGTGCCTTCCTGGCGGAGGCAATCTGGCCGACGCCGCGGGCGGCCATCACGGTTGACGACGGGTCACCCGACGAAGACGTGACGGCGGGCGACGGCGCCGACCCAGTCCACGACGACGATGGCGCGAGCGAGGCCCCTGCCTCCGGCCTGTCGATCACCCCGGCGGGGCTGCGCGAGTGGCGCCTGCGGATGGGGTTGTCGCAGGCCGAGGCGGCGCGCATCGCCGGTGTCTCGCGGGGCCTGCTTGCGGAGGCCGAACGCGGCAAGCGTGCCGGTGAGCGCACGCTGGCCCGCCTGGCCCTTGCCCTGCGCGACCACGAGGCGCGCATCGGTGCGACCCAACCGGCAGGTTCGGCGGTGGCGGGTGTTGCGGTGGCCGCGCGATGAACGTGCACGCACCCGCCTACCTCGGGACGGTCGCCACGCCGGCCGGCGACGCCACCTTCGCCGTCAACGACGAGGGCATCTTGGTAGGCCTGCAGTTTGTGGAGGGGGAGTACCCACGCACGTTCGCCGACGCCCTCGCCCGTGACGGGTATGCGCCGACCACCGACGCCGCGCGCACGGCGGCCGTTTATGCCGCCATTGAGGCGTACGGTCGAGGGGCGCTCCAGACGTTCGATCTCCCGGTGGAGTTGGATACCGGGACGCGTTGGCAGGCGGTCGTGTGGCGTGCCTTGCGCGAGATTCCGTTTGGGGCGGTACGCACCTACGGGACCCTCGCATTGGCCGTCGGGCGCCCAACCGCCGTGCGTGCGGTCGCGAAGGCCAACGCCACCAACCGGATCCCCTTGGTGGTGCCGTGCCATCGGGTGATCGGGTCGAACGGCAGCCTCACCGGTTTTAGTGGGGGGCTTCACCTGAAGGCGCGCCTGATCGACCACGAACGACGCGTCTTGGGGATGCCGGAGTTGTGGTCGGCCTTCCACGAGGGCAGCGGCGCCTAAGGCGATTGCACGGCCGGGCGGAGGC
>CAILQO010000030.1 GCA_903836285.1 uncultured Chloroflexota bacterium | reverse complement strand
GGGGCGCTGGGGTTGCTGCTGACGGTGGCGACGGTGGCGATCGCGGCGTGGCGGGTGACGCGGGTGACCATCGTGACGGCGATCCGGGACCTGCCGGAGCCGCCGCGGCGACGGGCGTTGGCAGCGCACGGAGAACCCACCCCCAATCCCCCGCACCAAGCCTCCCCGTTGCGACGGGAGAGGGGTGACGTGGCGCTTGCACCTTCCCTGCTGCGACGGGCGGGGGTGGACGTGGTGGCGGTGGCGGTGGTGGGCGTTGCCGTTGTGGGGTGGGCGGCGTGGGCGGGCAGGGGGACGTGGTTCGCGACCGGTTTGAGCGTGCTGGCTGTGGCGGTGGGCATGGCGGTGCGCTCGCTGGCGGCGAGTCGGGCGGGGGTGGAGCATGACGTGGCGCGGCGGCTGGGGGTGTCGACGGGGGCGGCGCTGCTCGGGGTGACGTGGCTGCTGCCGTTTGACTGGCAGGTGGGTCTGGGTGTGCAGGCGTTTGACGGGGGGATTGAGTATTTCGCGGTCGGCGGCCTAGCGGCCGTGGCGGCGGCGATGGTGGTGGCGGCGCTGAACGGGGACCTCGTGCAGCGCGGCGTGGCTGGGCTGCTCTCGCGCGCGGGCATGTCGGCACCGGCGCTTCGCCTCGCCCTGGCGCACGTCAGCCGCTACCCGTACCGCACGGGCATGACGGCCACGATGTTCGCGGTGGTCATCTTCATGCTGACGATCATGCAGGTGCTGACGGCATCGATCTCCGACTCGCAGGGCGACCGGGCGGTGGCGTTCGGCGGGTTCGAGATCCAGGGGCAGGTGTCGAACCAGCTGGTGACGCTGGGGCCGGTGCAGGCGGATGACTTGGCGCTCTCAGTGGCGGGCGGGACGACGGGTCAAGCTGCCTCCCCCTGTCCCTCCCCCGCGACGACCGGAGGGACCCCCTCTCCCTGCCCCTCCCCCGTTGCGACGGGAGCGGGGGGAGCGAGCGCCTCAACTGTTGGGACGGGAGCGGGAGAACGGGCGGCGCTGCTGGCGCGTGAGCCATCGCGGCTGGCAACGGAGGCGGTGGAGAGCGGGGCACTGCGCCCGTTCCTGGCAGGGGCCGGGACGCGGGTGACGTCGGCAGTGGCGCTGCTGCAGCTTTCGGCGTCGCGGCCGGCGTGGGGCGGGTACGCGGTGGCAGGCATCGATGAGGGGTTCGCTCGGGCGAACGGGATCGCCCTGGAGAACCGGGTGGCGTCGTTCGCCTCGGACCGGGATGCATGGCTGGCGGTGGCGCGGGACCCGTCGCTGGCGATCGTGGACTCGGGGGTGCTGCCGAAGCCGGAGATGCGCGGGGGCGGCGCGGGGCTGGGGATGTTCGGGTTCTCGCTGGAGGGGCTGCCGCCTGGCCCGGGGTCGATGGCGCCTCAGCGGGTCTGGGTGGCGAACCCGCTGACGCCGGGCGGGCAGGTGGGCGCGTCGCCGATCACGGTGGTGGGGGTGATCGATCGACGGACGTCGCCCAACTTCCGGGGGGTGCACGTGTCGATGGCGGCGCTGCGGGCGCTGGGGCAACCGTTCCGCCCGCCGCTGGCGCGGTACTACTTCCGGCTGGCGGAGGGAGTGTCGATCGGGGACGCGCGCGCGGCGATCGGTGAGGCGTTCTTCGACGACGGCCTGCAGACAACGGACCTCGATGAGGTGTGGCGGAACCAGACGGGGCCGGTGCTGCTGGGGAGCGGGCTGCTGCAGCTCTTCGTGGCGCTGGGGCTGGTGTCGGGCATCGCGGCGCTGGCGGTGGTGGCGACGCGGTCGACGCTGGAGCGCCGGCAACAAATCGGGATGCTGCGGGCGGTGGGGGCGACACGCACGCAGGTGGCGACGAGCTTGCTGCTGGAGGGGACGGTGGTGGTGGCGCTGGGTGGCGCGGCGGGAACGGTGATCGGGCTGTGGCTGTGCCGGAACGTGTTTGCGGTGCAGTTCTTTGACCGGTTCCGGCCGGGGAGCGTGCTGATGGTGGTGCCGTGGGAGCAGCTGGGTGGGACGCTGCTGCTGACGTGCGCGTGTGCGCTGCTGGCGACCTTCGTGCCGGCGTGGCGCGGGGCGTCGGTGCCTCCGGTGGCGGCGATCCGGGCGGAGTAGGGCGGGGCCGGGGGCTTGGCGCGTGGGAACGGGTGCGGGGCGCGGTTGCTGCGGGTGCGGGTGCGACGGGAGAGGGGGGACGCCTCCACCCCCCTGCCCCGGAGCGGGCGGGAGAGGGGGGACGAGGTGCCTGGTCCCAGGCGAACCCCTTCCCTGCCGCTAGCCCGTTCGTGCCTCGCGGGGGAGGCGTTCGGGGATGCCGGTCGCGGCGAGGACGCGGTCGATCATGGTGGCGATGGCGTCGATCGGGTCGCGGTCGAGGGGGAGTTTCTCGCCCCAACGGGCCACCCAGGCGCCGCTGGCTTGACAGGCCGCGACTGCCTTGGGCGGCGTGATCGCCATCGTGGAGAAGAGCCAGCGTGCCTCGCGCTTCGCGGGGATCGGCGTGGCGCTCGGGGATTGGTAGGACGCGCGGGCCCACGCGCCTTCGATTGAATGGTCATCGAGCCAGGCACGCGCGGTGGTCGCGGCGATGGCGGCGGCGCGCGCCCCGGCCTGCATCGTGGCGTTCGGAGTGCGCCGGGCGAAGACCTCACAGGGGATCCAGATGGCGATGCCGATGGTCTCGGTCGTGCGCGGGTCGTCCATGGCGATGGTTCCTGTCACGGGCGGGCGCGGCGCGCGTTCCTAGGGTGTCGGCCTCTGCTGCGGG
>CAILQO010000029.1 GCA_903836285.1 uncultured Chloroflexota bacterium | reverse complement strand
CGCACGTGTGATTGCTACCGGCGGACACCGCGGCCCATTCGATGACGGTCACCGGTCCCCAACTGACGATGACCGACGCCGGCGTCGCACGGTCGGTGCCCGGCCCGTCGCCGAGTTGCCCGAGGTTGTTCCGGCCCCAACACTGGGGCACCCCACCAGAATCGAGGCCGCAACTCGCGTCGCCACCGGCGCCGATACGCGTCCACGTCGAGGTCCCGGACACCGCGACGGGTGCCTTGCGTGCGGTGACTTGTGTGCCGTCACCGACCTTGCCGTAGTCGCCGTTGCCCCAACAGTACGCCACCCCGCCGGTGGTAGTTGCACAGGTGTGATAGTCGCCGACCCCGACGCGCGCCCACGTCACGCCGGACGTGCCGACCGGCGTCGCGACGGCGACCGGCGTGGACACCATCTGCCCCGCCCCACCTTGACCGTTCCCGACCTGCCCGATGGAGTTGTCGCCCCAACACCACGCCGCGCCGGCCGTGGTAACGGCACAGGCATTCGAGGTGCCCGCGACGACGGTCGCCCACGTCTTCCCGCCCGAGACGTCCACGGGCGACGCACGATTGGTGCCGGATGCGCCGTCGCCGACCTGCCCCGACGCATTCGACCCCCAACACCAGAGGCCGCCGCCGGTGGCGATGGCACAGGTGAACTTGCCGCCGGCGGCGATGACGACGTAGGTGCGCCCGCCGGTCACCGCGACCGGCGCGTACGGGGTGTTGCTGGACTGTGACCCGTCACCAATCTGACCGGATCCATCGTCACCCCAACACTAAGCGGCGCCGTCGGTCGCGAGGGCGCAGGTGTGGTTGTAGCCGGCACTAATCGCGGTCCACGTCTTCCCGCCAGCGACGGCGACCGGATAGTTGTAGTTGCTCGAGTTGTTGTTGCCAAGTTGGCCGGAGTTGCCGGCACCCCAGCACCAGGCGGCGCCAGCGGCGGTGAGGGCGCAGGTGTGGCTTGCCCCGGCCGACACGCTCGCAAATGTTTGTTCGGTGTTCACGCGTTCGGGCCGCGTGCGCGTGTCGTTCGACGAGTTGCCCAACTGGCCCGACGTACCGTTGCCCCAACACCACGCTTGACCTGACGTCACGATGGCACACGCATGGGCCGTGCCAACCGACAGGTCGACCGCGACCTCGGTGGCCACGGCGCGCACACCAACGGCGGCCTGCGCCCGGACCGGCGCGACGATCGCCACGGTGGTGCCCGTTGCGGTGACCGTCGGCGTCACGGTTGACGTTGGGAGGCGTGTCGCCGTCACGGTGGCCGAGACGGTCGGGCTAGGGGTCGGCGTGATCGTGACGGTCACCGTCGATCGCGGGGTGGCGGTCGCCGTCCCGGACGGCGTGGATGCAAGCCCGGGAGTCACCGACCGGGTGGCCGACGGCACCACGGCGCCCGCGAATGGGGTCGGCGAGGCGACCGCGCCCGGCGCGACCACGGTGCCTTCGGAGGGGGTTCCGGTGGTCGAGGGCGTGAGTGACACGGGCGCGGTGGCGGCCGACCCTTGAAGCGCGGGCGCGACGGCGGTCGCGCCGGTCGCCGGGGTGGAGGTCGCGACGACAAGTGCGGGGTTGGGCGCATTGGCCGCAGCGCCAAAGACGCTGTCCGGCACGGTCGCGGCGTTGGCAACGAACGGCTGCGCCAACCCGCCGAAGACCTAGGTAGCGACGATGCACAGCCGCAGGACCCGTTCCGCGCGCCGACCAAGCCGACGCGTGCCCATCAACGATCCCATTCCGCGCATCGCCGCTTCCCCCTCGCGTGAAGCGCAACCTCTCACCATGTGCAACGCGTGAAAGGCGGCGGCGCTCGACGAGTCACCCCTATCCATACCACGCCGGGCCTGTCCTTGCCGAAGAATTCGCCAACTCCGGCGGCACTTGTTTGGCTGACCCGGGGTTCCGGGCAGTGCCCGGTAGGTCGCCATCGCGTCGCACGGACCTACTCCCCAAGCCCGCGGCCCGGTGACTGGTGGCAGGCCCGGCGCCCTTGCGGTGCTCGCATGCGACCGGACGCATGCCCGCGTTGCCGGGAGTTGAGGTCGAACGCCAGGGTCACGGGGTGCGCGACGGGCTGGGCGTGCGGGTCGGCGTTCGCGTCGCCGTGAAAGTCTTGGTCGCCGTCCGCGACACCACGACGGTTGGGGTCTTGGTCACGGTCTTTGTCGGCGTAAGGGTCGCCGAGGGAGTGATCGTCCGCGTCGAGGTGATGGTGCGCGTCGGCGTCACTGT
>CAILQO010000028.1 GCA_903836285.1 uncultured Chloroflexota bacterium | reverse complement strand
GCCACAGCGACCGCACGTCGCCGACCATCCCGCCGGCCCCGTGCGCCGTGGCAAACATCGGCGGGAACGCCCTCGTCACGCGTCAGACGTCGTCCGTCCCGTGGCCAGCGACGAAGCCGGGCATCACGCGCAAGTCCGCCGGGTGCCAGATGCCATCAATGCCGTGCGGCGCTAAAACCTCACGCGCAAGGTACTCATGCCATGCCATGCCCGAGGCGGACTCGATCACCGCACCCGCAAGCACGTACCCCGAGTTGTTGTACGCCCAACCCTCGCCCGGCGCGAACGACGGTGGCAGGCTTGCGATCGTCGCCACCAACTGCGCCGTCGTCACGAACAGCGGCGGGGGCGTCGTCCAGAACCCGGGTGCGTCGGTGTACGACATCACCCCGTTGGTGTGATCAAGCAGCCGGAAAATGGGTATGTTCGCGCCGTTCGGGAAGTCGGGCAAGAAGCGCGACAGCGGGTCGTCGAGGGCTACCTTTCCCTTGGAAACAAGGTCCAAGACGCCCACCGCCACGACCTGCTTCCCCACCGACGCGATCGGGAAGCGGTGCGACGGCGCGAGGGGCACGTTCAGTTCGACGCTTGCGAGGCCTCGCGCACCCTCGTAGAGGACCTCGTCGCCGCGTGCCACCAAGATCGCCAACCCCGGTGCATCGTCGCGCAGGCCGTACTCGTCAAGCAAGCCGTGGGCGTGCGCGGTGACTTCCGCCGCACCCGGCAACGTGGTGGTCATCGCCGTCCCTCTCCCGCAACCTGGCTACTGTGCCTCGCCACCGGCCGCGTGTGACTGCCCGCGCCCCGAATGGATTCGCTCCTCGACCTCTGGCCAAATCTCATCTGGCACGTGCGAAAGCGCCGAGGAGACGTTTTCGGCCATCTGGTCGCCGTCGCGTGCCCCAACCAGTGTGCAACCCACCTTCGGGTTCCGCAGCACCCACTGGATCGCGACCGCACGCAGGTCGACCGCCCGGTCGCGCGCCCACTCCCACCAGTCGATCGCCGCCGCAAGATCGGGATGGTTCGCAAGGCGCCCGACCGTGCGCGGGTCCGGGCCGGCAAGCAAGCCAGACCCGATCGACCACGCGGCGATCACCCCCATCCCCGAGTCGTGCGCGGCGTCGATCAGTGGTGACGCCGTCTGACGCATCAGGTTGTAGTCGCCGAAAGTCAGCATGAGGTCGAAGCGCCCAGACGCAATTGCCTGCCGGTGAAACGAGTGCGGGCGGCACCCCAAGCCAATCGACCGCACCGCCCCCTCCGCCTCGAGGGCCTCCAACGTGTCGACCGCCCCGTGCGGCGCGAGAACGGCATCCATCTCGTCCTGCGACCGCGGGTCGTGCACCAAGAGGCAGTCGACCGACGACACCCCAAGCAGGTGCAGGCTATTCGCCACCGACCACCGCGTCCCTTCAGCCGAGTAGTCGCCCCGGCGATCCGGGTGCGTGCCCGTCTTGGTGGTCAGGTACGTGCCGTCGGGGACGCCACCACGCGTGGCGAGGTACCGGCCAAGGCGCAACTCGCTATCGACGTACAAGGGGGAGGTGTCGATGAAGTTCACGCCCAGTGCGTACGCCCGTTCCGGGGCGGTCGCCGCCTCGGCCTCGGGGACCGGCCCATGCAGGCCCCCGAAGGTGACGCCGCCGAGGGAGACCTCCGTGACACGCATGCCAGTGCGTCCGAGGGTGCGGGTGGGGATGGCCATGGGCGGTTCCTTCTGTACTGGCGCACGCGTTCGGTGCGATCGCGAGGGGTGATCGGTGCGGCGCCCTGAATCATGCCCCCAACAGGAGCGGTCGCGGGCTACCCGCGCCCCTCGATGATGCGCAGGGCCAGGGTCAGGATCTGATCGCGACGGGCGGTGACGGCGGCCAGTCGTTCCGGTGACCACTCGAACACACCTGCCCCGGCCTTTGTGCCAACCGTGCCGTCGTCGAGGTGCGACGCGAGTTCCGGCGGCGGGCCATCGGCGGCGGTCTCGTTCGAGAGATCGGGCCACACGTTCGTGGCGATCGAGGCGTAGACGTCGAGTCCGGCGAAGTCGGCGACCGTAAATGGGCCGAGGGCGGCCAGACGCGCCCCAAAACTGTGCCGCACGACCGCGTCGATCACCTCGGGCGTGGCGATGCCCTCGCGCGCAAGGTAAAGGGCCTCGCGGAAGAGGGCCTGTTGCAGGCGGTTGGCCACAAATCCCGGGGTGAACCGGCCAAGGATCGCCGGGCGCTTGCCCGCGGCACGCAAGATCTCGGCCGTCTGTTCGGCAATGCCGGGCGCCGTCCCCGCGTGCGGCACCACCTCGACCAGTGGGATCAGGTACGCCGGGCCAAAGTAGTGCGCCACGACGACGCGTTCCGGGTGAGTCAACCCCTCCGCAAGCGCCGCTGGGTCGAACCCCGACGTGTTACTTGCAAAGATCGTGTCGGGCGAGGCCACGCGGTCGAGGTCGTGAAAGATCGCCTGCTTGGTTGGCAGGTGTTCGGGGACCGCCTCGGCGATGTAGGCGGCGCCGTCGACCGCCTCCTCGATGGTGGCCACCGCGACCATGCGATGGAGGCGCGCCTCAGCATCGGCGGCGTCCACCACCTCCGCCTGCACAAGGATGGCCGCAACGGCACGCGCCCGTTCAACGGCGGCCTCGGCAGCCCCAGGCTTGGGATCCCAGACAGCCACCCGAACGTCGTGGCCGAGGCGCAGGGCGAACTCCGCGGCAATCCCGCCGCCCATGAACCCGGCCCCAACGACGGCGATGCGGTCAATCATGGAGGGACGGTATCACCGATGGCCCAACGGGCGTCGACAGCCTCGCCGGGAGAGGCAACCTCACGTCAACGGTCAGCGCGCGGCGCGATGCGCATTCTGGTCAGCGTAACGGCGGCGCTAGGGGAACGCGGGGCTTGCACCGCCGCCGACCTATGTGTTCCGCTGCGAACACGAACCCCAAATCGCGCCAGCGGAGAGAGCGGATGAGGTTGGGGGCGACTACCTGCCACAAAGTCGCACCTTGACGGCGCCTTCGTCAGCAACCGCACCTCCCGTCACGCCTCCGCCGAGTGATCACCCTCCCAGATGTCGCGCATCGCCGGGTGCGCCGCCAACACCTCGTCCAGAGTGCCCTGCGCCACCACGCGCCCATCCTCAACCAGCAACACCTGCGTCGCACGACGCAACGCCACCCGACGGTTCGAAACGGCCAGTACCGCCGGCCCACCCGGCGCACACAGTCGGTCCCACAGCAACCCCTCGGTCTCGACGTCCAACGCGCTCGATAGGTCGTCCACGACCAAGAGATCCGGGCGACGCACCAGCGCCCGCGCCGTCGCCGCACGTTGCACCTGCCCGCCAGACAACCGAACGCCGCGCGGCCCGACAAGGGTGTCTAGCCCGCGATCCAAGGTCGCGACGTCGGCCTCAAGCATCGCGTCGCGGATCGCCGCGACCAGCACGTCGTCACCGACGGTCGCCCCCAGGCAGACGTTCTCGCGCAGCGTCTCACTAAAGAGGCGAGGCACTTGCGGGACGTACGCCGCGCGCGGCGGGACCATAACTCGGTCGAGATGCGCGACCGGCGCACCGTTCCAGCGGACCTCACCACCGAGACGGGGCATCAAGCCCAGCACCGCACGCAGTAGCGTCGTTTTCCCAGACCCGACGCGCCCCGCGACGACGGTCACCGTGCCCCGTCTCAAGGCAAAGGTCGCGCCCTCGATGCCTCGCCGAGTGGTGGAGTGGTGGGCCGTCAGCTCCCGCACCTCAACCGTGTCGAGGTGGTCGCCCTCCGGCCACGGTGCCCCGTGGTTGCCGACGGCCTCGTGGTCGGTGTCGTCGTGCACCGTCGACGCGTCGAATGCGACCCGGTCGCGCCCCACCAGCATCGTGCGAGGCGCCCCGCGCAGCAGCCACTGCATCCGTTCCACCGACACGCCCATGCGTCGTTGCCCGGTGATAATCCGCCCGATCCATCCGGCAAAGCCAGCCACCGTTGGCACATAGGTCATAAACAGGGCCATATCGCCGACCGTGACCGTGCCATCGCGCAACTTGGAGGCGCCTAGCAGCAGCACGACGCCGATCCCGACCATCCCCATCGAGTCGCCGAACGACCGCACCAGTTCGCCAAAGATCGTGTCTCGCAGCGCCGCCCGCCGCCGACGTGCGTTCAGGCCGTCCAGATGGCGCACCGCCCGCGCCTCGACGCCGCGCACCTTCAAGACTTGCACGGCGCCGAACATTTGGTCCGTGAACTCGGTGACCATCGCCGTCGCCTCGCGCGCCGCCCGGCCAAACCTGCGCGCAGCGGCCCGCAACCGACTGGTCACCATGCTCACAATGAAGATCGGCACGACCGTCGCCAGTGTCAACCACGGGTTGACCGCCACCATGATTCCCAGGGCAACCACGACGTAGAGGACGACGCCGGGGCCATCGATCCACGCCTCTTCAGTCCCCCGCACCATCGCGTCGACGTCTTCGCGAAAGCGGGTGAGTGCCTCCCCCGACTCG
>CAILQO010000027.1 GCA_903836285.1 uncultured Chloroflexota bacterium | reverse complement strand
GTCGCGGGAGGATGACTTCATGTCAGTCCACTCGCCCTTCGGCAGCCAGGAGCTTGCGCCAATCGTTATCCGAGTAGTCGATTCCTCCTACGGAGGCGCTTCGCTGAGGAGGATGCATTCGCCCTTTCATCGCTCCGTCGTATGCCCTCGTTCCTCTTGGGCCTTCCGTCTCTGAGCGCCGTGTCGCATGGCTCGATCCTCGCCCTTCGGCGCTGGGGGGACGGGGTTGGGCAGGGAGCTTTGGGGATGAAGGGGGCCGAACTCGCCCTTAGTTATCCAGTAGCTTGCGCCTCCGTAGGAGGATGTATTCGCCCGTCGCAACGAGGGAGGGGTAGGGGAGGGGGCTTCTGCGGGGGAGGGGTCGCAGGATGCGTGGGGGTAGGGCGGTACGCCGGTCACCGCGAGCGGGCGGCGGCGCGCACCGAGTGGTAGACCGGGCGCGGGGTGAAGTCCGGGTCCACCAGGCGGAAGTAGTACTCCGAGCGCGAAGGCGGGATGTCGCCGACCTGACGGAAATACCACGTGCAGAACACCCCCGCCCATGGCCAGTTGCGCCGCGCGTACTCAACCCCTTCCACGGTCCAGTCCGCCTGCTGGCGATCGGTCACGCGCTGCCACACCAGCTCCTCGCGCGGCATGTCCCGTGGCGAGGCGTTCCAGCCGAACTCGTTGAACCATGTGGCCTTGGCACCATCGCCGTGGCGCTCCATGACCGCCCGCAGCAACTCGACGCGCCGGAAGTTCAGGACGGCGCGGCTTGGCGGGTCTTCCGGCGGGCGATCCATCCCGTATGCATTGGCGGAGATGACGTCGCACGCATCCTTCGCCCCAGCCTGGTACAGGCGATCGAGGTAATCAACCTCGTTGAGGTGGATCGGGCCGAGCTCGACGTTCATGGCAAGTGGCGCAGCGAGGACGCACGCGTTCGGGTTCGCGTCCTTGATGCGCCGGTACGCCACGCGCAAGAGGGCAACATACGCCGCGGGGTCGGGCCTGCCGTTCCACTCCTCACCCAAGTTCGGCTCGTTCCACACCTGGAAGTGCTCGACCTTGCCCCGGTAGCGCGCCGCCAGCTGGAAGGCGAAGTCCCCGAAGTCATCGATGCGATCCGGCGGGGCGTTTGGCCGCGACTTGTCCACGCGCGCCCATGCCGGCGGCCGGTCGATCCGGGCGATCAGGCGCAGGCCCCGGGCCTCAGCGAGGCGGACGATGTCGTCGAACTTGTCCCACGTGGACTGCCCGTACTTGGCGTCGAACGACTGCCCCTTCCGCGGTTGCTCAATCTCCTCCCATGGGAAGTGCTGCTTCGCCCACGTGATCCCAGCGTCACGGACCATCTCGACGGTCAGCTCACGCTTCCACGTCTCAACCTCCTTGTGCAGGAATAGGTTCGTCCCCCAAGGCTCGACGTCCGACCACCGCGACGACGGCGCCACCCGCCCCGCAGCCACGCCCGCCTTGGGAAGCAGCGGCCCTGGGAGGTTCACATCGGCGCACGCCGCGAGCATGCCAGCGAGGGGCACGGCCGCGCGGATCACCGCACGCCGCGACCCGCGGACGACTGCCTTCACGGCCTCGTTCCCCCACGGCCAGGAACGAGTTGGGGAGCGGGTCCTCTCTCTTCGAGGGAACGGTTGGGAAGTGAGCGTTGGGGGTGACGGTGGTCTCGGGGGTCCGGCAATCCCCTCTCCCGTTTTCTCGCGCAGCACTTCCGCACGAGGACTTTCACCACCGTCTGCTCGTTCCTCACCTGCTGGGGGCAGGGGTTGGGTCGGGTAGCCCTTCTCCCGTTTTCTCGCGCAGCGCCTCCGCAGGAGGACTTTTCCCACCGGATGGCTCGTTCCTCGCCCTGCCAGGGGGGGGCGTTCACGGGACAGAGACCTCCTTAGCGCAGCGCCTCCGTAGGAGGACTTGAGAGGCGCAAGCTACTGACCACCCGACGAAAGAGGTTGGACGCTTTCGTTGTGGACAGGGCTTTCTGTCTCGGAGCACGGGTGGCGCAGCCTCTTGCTGAGCGATGCCCACCTCCTACCCCTGACCTGTTCCGGTGCCATTGGTCGGTGCGATGGGCGGAAGGAGCGCGACATCGAGAACAGCATCCATGCCACTGACGAAGATGATCTCGAGATCCTTACGGACATCGGCAGGCACGTCCACGAGGTCGCGCCGATTGCGCTCGGGCAACAGCAGCACGCGCACTCCTGCACGGTGGGCGGCAAGCGCCTTCTCCTTCACGCCGCCAATCGGAAGGACTCGCCCGCGCAAGGTGATCTCGCCGGTCATCGCCACATCTCGCCGGGACGGACGGCGCGTGGCCGCGGAGACGAGTGCGGTGGCGATGGTGATCCCAGCGCTCGGCCCGTCTTTCGGCACCGCCCCGGCCGGCACGTGGAT
>CAILQO010000026.1 GCA_903836285.1 uncultured Chloroflexota bacterium | reverse complement strand
CGCGTGCCAGTCGCGAAGGGGGGTGCGGCGAAGAAGACCGTCGGAGGCACCACTGTCGGGTGCTGGATCGCTCATCGTCGCCAGATGATACGAGACCCTGTCCTGGTCGAACCGGGAGAAGGACCGTTGCCTTTGGGTGGGTTCGAGGTCGTCACGCAACGACCCGCGGGCATACTCCCGCCATGACGGACTTGGCGATTCCCCGTGTGCCCTCCCGGCGCGTCCGGATCGTTGCTCTGGACATCGACGGCACCTCAATCCGCGATGACGGGACGGTGTCCGATGCCGTGGTCGATGCAGTTGCGCGCGCGCGAGGGGTGGGCGTGCACGTGGTCCCGTGTACTGGGCGCCCCTTTCAGGTCGGTGTTGGCGCGGTGGCAGAGCGCCTTGGATTGCACCCCCGTCACGAGGGGGACGTCGCCGCGCAGGCGATCGTCCGGAACGGGGCAGCTGCGGTCGACCTGCCTGCCGGCCGAGTTCGCTGGGAGGAAGTTCTCGCCGGCGCGCATGGTCCGGCGATTGTCGAGGTGATCGAGGGCGTTGGTGCTACCCCAGTCGTCGAGGAAGCCCCGACCGCGGGCGCACGGATGTTCACGTGGGACGATCACCTTGCTCACCCGGCGGCGAAGCATTACGCTCACGCGTGGATGCGGATTGACGATATCGAGCCCGTGCCACACGAGGCACTGCGGCGCGCGGCGCTTCGGACCACCTGGATTGGGGCGTGCGGCGACTACCAGACCACCCGGGCGGCGTTCGAGGCGCTTGCACCGTTCGCGCGGGGCGACGACCCGGTAGAGCTGTTCTGGTCAGGCACGTGGCTCCCGGCGGATAGGCCGAACCACGTGGTTGGCGTCCGCCCCTCTCACGTGCATAAGGCGTTCGGGTTGGCACGATACGCTGCGGATCTCGGGCTCACCCTCGCGGACTGCGTGGCGGTCGGCGACGAGATGAACGACCTCGAGATGCTTCGGGAGGTGGGCTTCGGCGTCGCGATGGGCCAGGCGCAACCAGCCCTGAAGGCGGTGTCACGGGCAGTCGTGGCGTCGAATCAAGACGACGGGGTCGCTGAGGCAATCGAGCGGTTCGTCCTGCCGTACGCGTGAGGGGCCACATCAAGCCCCTCTCGCCGAGTACGCGCATGACGGCGCGCGGAGGCGGAAGTCAGGACTTCGCGTAGCCGGTCAACTCCACGTAACCTCGCCCCGCGAACGCGCCGGTCGTGCTGTCCCGCAGGCGGACGGCGCCCTCCCAGTATGTCACCCCCGTACTGTTTGTGGTGCGCAATTCCTGATCGCGCACCAACGGTGTCCAGTCAGCGATGATCCCGTGGCCCGGCAGGCTGATGCGCCACCCCGACGGGTACGTAATGCCGGTGTGTGGGCTTGTCCACCGATCGGTGGGCGTAATCGTGAACGAGGCTGGGTCGAGGTGGGTCGAATCGCCATTTTGCGGCGCAATCGTGCCGTAGCTGAGCACCACCTTGCCGCGCTCATCGCGCACGATCGAGATCGTCAGGTCGCGGCCGTCGACGAGGTGCGCCGAAAACCAGTCCCAACCGCCGCCACCGAGGACGAGGAAGTCGCCCCACTGGTGATCCATCCAGGCCGTACCGCGAACACGCGCCTCGCGGTCACCGATACCGAGCGTGCCACTGACTGCCATTCGGGTCCGCGAGTAGTAATAGGAGTAGCCAGCCGGTCCGAACGAGATGAGGCCGGGCGTGCCTGGCGGGTCACCGTCATGCAGGGCCGGGGCGCGGTCGGCGACGAGCGAAACGTCCATGCGGTAGCCCGGCCCGGCGGCCCATAGCCTGTCGCGCCCCTCCGCACCCCGCAGGCGCCACCCGCCCATTGACAGGTCGAACCCACCACCGGTCGGGCCAAGCGAGACGACGCCTCCTGGGCGATCGGTCGGGGCGAACGCCAACGCCGGCATGGCGGCGCGGGTGATCGCGCCGGGGGACGGTCGAGGGTCCATGTCTGGCAGCGGTTCCGCACGAGTCGCCGGCGATGCAGACTCCGCGAGGGCAATCTCCACACGTTCGTCGTAGGCGAAGGTGCCGCCGTCGACGTCAGTGAGGGCGAAGTGCGCGGCGTATCCCGGGGGGCGGTCACCTCGGATGCCCCTGAAGAAGACGAGTTCGAAGCCGTACTCGCGTTCACCCGGTCGCAGATGGTCGTCAGAGGAGGCACCGTCCCGGGTCACCTCGTCGGCAAGAATGGCGGCTTGGGGCTCGCGCACGCCACTCGTCGGGAACGCGCCCTCGGGTGCGTAGAGGTGGCCGGTGTAGTACCACCACTCCGCGAGGACGTCGTGCGGACCCTCGTCGCGAGGGAGGCGCACCGGCGGCAATTTAGCTGGAGGTGGATCAGCGGAACGCGGCACGGCAATCGTCGGTATGGCGCGCGGCCCCCCGCTCACCGCCGACTGCCACGATCCTGACAGTGAGCTTCCGGCACCGCACGCTATCCCGAGGCTTCCACCGCCGAGTGCGGCGAGGAGCGATCTGCGCCCCCGCAGGCTAGGCATCAGGCGCATCTCGTGGCTCCAAGTGCACTACTGGTGGGGTTCGTCACGGATGGCTGCCCGCGACTGCTGGCCCACTGACCCCGGTGTCGTCGTTGTCCGGTTCGGTTGGGTTCCATCCAAGTGACGCCGCCAGCCACTCGGGGACCCACCAGTTCCAGTCACCCAAGAGGCGCATGGTCGACGGAACCAGCAATCCGCGCACGATCGTCGCGTCGGCGAGCACTGCGAGGGCGATGCCAAGACCAAGTGCCTTGATCTGAATCACGTCAGCCGCCAAGGAAAATGATCCGGCGACCGCGACGACGATTGCGGCTGCACCAGTAATCACACGTGCGCTTGCGCCAATGGCCCGTGTCACTGAGCCAGTGTTGTCGTTGCTCACGAGGTACTCCTCCCGAACGCGGCTCAGCAGGAAGACCTCGTAGTCCATCGACAGGCCGAAGAGGGTGCAGAACAGCAGGATCGGCAAGGTTGACTCGACGTACCCCATCGACGGGAACGTGAACGGTGCGGGCATGCCTGAGAGGATCCCATCCTGGAAGACGAGAACGAGGGCACCGTAGCTTGCGCCAAGCGACAGGAGGTTCATGAGAATTGCCTTGATCGGCAGGAGGATCGAGCGGAAGGTAAAAAAGAGCAGCACGGCGGTGATCGCAAGAATGAGTGCCACGACCCCCGGGAAGCTGCCGTAGAGCGAGCGGGTCAGGTCGAGCGCGCCGGCGCTCACTCCGCCGACCTCCATGCTCCACCCAGGCGCTGGCACCGTGGCCCGTATTGCGTCCACGAGCTCCGCGGTCTCTTCACCGAGCGGGTCGCCCGATGGTGTGACTGAAAGCAGCGTGAGGTTGTCGCGCGTCAAAGCGCCGACGAGGCCCCGCGCCCACTGGTCAGGGCTCTGGCCGGGATTCGCGTAAAGCAGCTGGTACTGGGCGGTCGTCAGGCGAGGGTCCAGCGAGACGATTCCATCGACGCGGGAGACCCGGGGGTCACGGGCGAGTGCGTCGCTGATGTCGCGAAGGGTGGTCACCTGTGCCGGGGCGGTGATCGGCCCGGGCGCGCGGACGACGACGAGCAGTGGCGTACCACCACCGGCATCGAATTCGGCGGTCGCGAGGGCAGCGGCGCGACGGGACGGCGACTCCACCGGAAGAATGCGTGAGTCAGGCGTTGACAGCCGTGCGCCGAGGAACGGATAGGCCGCGCCAATGAGGACGATCAGGGACGTCGCCAACACGGGCCATGGCCGACGCGTGACAAGTGACGCGAGCGACGTCCAGACCCCCCCTTCGCTCTCTGGTCGACGGGGGCGCAAGCGCAAGGCGTCGATGCGCGTGCCGATCACGCCGAGCAGGGCCGGCAGCAAGGTCATCGACACGACCACGGCGCCTGCAACCGAGGCAAGACCTGCGAGGCCGAGCGACCGCAGGAACGCGATCTTGAAGGCCACGAGTCCACCGAGGCCGGCAAGCACCATTCCCGCTGAGAAGAAGACGGCTCTTCCGGCAGTGGCGACGGACCGTGTAACCGCCATCTCCGGGTCGGCGCCGCCGTCAATCTCCTCCCGGTAGCGGCTGACCAAGAAGAGCGCGTAGTCGGTACCGAGGCCAAGCGCGAGCATGGACGCCAGGTTGAGCGTGAAGACCGACATGTCGGCGACGAAACTGAGCAGAAAGATGCCGCCGAGGCCGAAAACTGCCGTTGCCGCGCCGGCGATCACCGGGACGCCCGCCGCGACGACCGACCCGAACACGGCGAGCAGGGTGAGGGCGGCAACGGGGACGGTGATCAGCTCCGCGCGACGCAGGTCGTTGGTCGTCGCTTCTTGCAGGTCGCGGAAGAAAGCGTCAGCACTGACCACGGTCGTCTCGATGATCAAGCCGGAGTTTGGTGGAACAGTGACGGCCCGTTCGAGGTCGTTCAGGAGGGCACCGCCTTGTCCAGGTTCGGTCTCAAGGGCGAGCACCGCAAAGGCGACCCTGCCTGACTTGCCGACTTGACGGCTGTTCAGGTCTGGACCGATCGCATGCTTGACCCCTGGGAGGGCAGCGGCTCGCGCAACGGATTCGCCGACGACGCGACGCACGGCTGGGTCGACGTAGTCACGACCCGCTACCTTGTAGAACACGGCGGCGGAGTTTGTCGGAAAGCCAAGCTCATCGCGCAACGCCGCGAGGGCACGTGACGAAGGGAGCGAGGGGTCATCGAAGCCGCCGAGGCGAACCCGCCCGGGAAGGAATGGGATTGTAGGCACGATCAGCAAGATGGCAGCGACCCATGCCCAGATGACGCGGCGCCGATTTCGGTATAGAACCCGTCCCCACGCGCCAAATGCGCGGGAGTCGTGCAGGTCGCCGGGTCGCGCAGTCACTTGGGGCTTGCCTCTGCTCGAACGCTAGCATGGTGGCGCCGACCCTCCCCGGCACGCCATCACACCTCCACGGACGGTTCCGTACGTCGACCGGGATTGACGCTCGGTTGCTGGAACACCCGCACCACGGGTTCAATCGTCCTCCGCGTGCGGATCAGCAGTCTGGGCCTCCATACGAGGCTGGTTCGGGTGGCGAGTCACTTCAACTCCAGACGCCCCCCACAACGGGACAAGGGCTAAACGTCGAGCCGTGGGCACCTGTCTCGGGCTTGGGCAGCGCGCCACCTGCGGCGCCGCTGACCCAAGCAACCGCCACCGGGCGCGGAACCTGGTAGGGCGGGCTGCTTGTGCGCTCCGCACCGCTGAGGTTGTGACGGCGTCGAACGACTACCCACCGAAGCAACACAGGACGCCGGGGAGCAGCCCCCACCGCCTACGCCGACCCCGCTGCAGTAGCTTGCGCCTCCGTAGGAGGACCGGGAGCGGGGCAACGTGTTCTCAGGCGAAACTCCCCCGTTGCGACGGGGGCTTCGTCCAGTTACTCGGCTGGGCGGGTGGGCGTAATGGACTCGAGCAGCTCCGCAGCTTGGTGGGCCTGGGGCGACTCCGGTGAGAGGTCAATGACGCGACCCAAGGATGCGCGGGCGGCGTCCATCTGATTGAACAGCACGGCGTAACGACCCATCGCCAAGCACGCGTGCGGGTTATCGCCATCGAGTGCGACGGCACTCCGCGCCGCGGGAAGGCCTCGATAGGCCGCACTGACCGCCTGTGCGGGATCCACCATCTGGATGACTTGGGAGGCATCGAGGAAGGCGGTCGCAAGCTGCACGAGGGCATGCACGTTGAGCGGTTCGGCCTCGACCCATTGGCGGGCGACCTGCACAAGGAGGTGGAGGATTGCCAGTGCGCGGGGCGCGTCACCCGCTTCCCGAGCTGTCTCGGCAGCGTCGACGAGCCACCCGCAGCCGAACTGCAGGAAGCGTACCGCTGAAGCTGGGTTCCACACGACGCCGTCGGGCGGGGCACCTCCGGGCATAGGTGCTGGTGCGGTCGCAGCGACAAGGGTAATCGCCTGCAACGCTGAGGTCGGCAGTCCAAGCCCCTCCTCGCCGGTCGCCACCACCGGGAGGAAGTCCGGAATCGGCCACCCGTAGATCTCCTCGGATGCCTCGATTTCCGCGCGCCCAACCCAGCGGACCGGCGGTGATGCGGGTTCGGTCGTGTCACGGTCCGCCGCGTCCTCGGCATGCTCGTGGCCGTAATCCCCGGACGACGCGATGGGGTCCTCGACGCTGGCCGGGCCATCATCGTCCGCGTGGTTCGCCAACTCCCCCGCACGTACGACGGCGGCGAGGGACTCGCACGCGAGCGCACGCCGCCGGTCGTCCGACTCGCAAACCAAAATGGCGTCGAGATTGACGCCGGGTGCGAGGTGGTCGGCGAGGCCTCGAGCAAGGGCCGCCGCCATCACTGGTGGCGCCTCGGATGCAGAACCTGGGCGCAAGCCGATCATCGAGAGGGAGACCGCGCGCGCCTCCATTTGGACGCCCATCGCCACGGCGTTGCGCACGGCGGCGTAGACCACCTGCGGGGTCGATACACCTCGCCCCTCAAACGACCCCCGACGTGGGTACGACGTAGTGATAGCGTGCAGGACGGCCTGGCGCGCGTCACCGTCCACAAGGCCGTGCCCGCGAATCGGCACGGCGGCGCCCGGCGGTATGCCCTCCTCCGGCGCTTGGGCGACGGCGGCGCGCAGGTCCGCGGCATATGCGTCGCCGGCTCGCGTCATCACGTCGCTGGCAAGGCTGCCCGGTTCGGGTTGCAGCCAGTTGTTCGACGCGACGACGATGGCCGGGGTAGGCGCCTCGAGTAAATCGAGGGCCACCACCGCAACCGTCGTGGTGCCGATCCGGAAGACCGCGTCAGGTGACATAGCCATCGAGGTTTTCGTCCTTCGAACGGTCAGTTCCGGGTGTGCGCGTACATGAATCAGGGCGTTACCAGCGTTCGATCCCGCCCCAACGGGACGGGAGCCGCAGTCCGACAGCCGGGAACGGCGGGAACGGCTTGTGCGGGAGGGTCTGGTACCAGTACGCCGTTGACGACCAGTCCCCCTCCTTGTCATTGGCGTGGCCGTGTTCGATGCTGAAGGTGAGACTCTTGGTGAAGCGGACCGGATCCTCGATGTGGAACCGGTACTGCGAATGCTTGCCGGTGTAGTCGGAGTTCGTCTTAAAGTGATACCCGAAGTACGGGGTATCGAAGGTGCGGTTGAGGTTGTTGTAATTCCACGCGCCGCAGAAGTAATCCTCGGTGCCAGTGCCGTGAAGGCGTGGCGGCCACGGTTCGCCGTCGATGAAGAACATGTCGTCGCCCTCGCCCCACCACCCGGGCGTCGGCAGGTCGACGTCGATATGACAGCCCACGTAGTGCCCGCGGCCTTCTGCTTCCAAGATGAGGTAGTTGTGTCGGCCGGTCAGGTTCTGTCGGTCGGGTTGCCCGTTCATCGTGCCCCACGCATCCGGTTCGTGCACGGTGGTTGGGTTCTCACGGCGCCACTGGCAATGGAAGCGACCCAATTGGTCGGCGTCGTCAAGGCGGTCGTACGCCTCGAAATCGACATAGTAGTAATAGATGGCCGTTTCCTCGGATTCGTTGGTCACGGTGATCCGCGCGTGTGACGCGAACGGCATCGGGAACCAGCAGTTCAGTGCGCGGTCGGTGAACTGCAGCGGCAAGCTCGTGAAGTACGCACGCTGACTGTGACCGAGGCCGAAGAAGTCGCCGACGGGCGCTTCGACGCACGGGGTCTCGCTTCCGTCCCAGTACATCCGGAGGACGAGCTTGCGGAAGTGGAATGGATCCTTGCAGGCGATGGTCGTCCAGATGTGGGTGATGCACCCGGCGCCGTCGAACTCCATGAGGGTCGCCGTGGCACCGGGGGCGATGTGCAGGCGGTCGTCGTTCCCGCCCGTACGATCCCAACTGGAGGCGCGCATCGATCGCGCGTCGGTGAGCCGGGCGAGGTCGCGCAAGGAGGAGGAGCCCATCTTCATGGCGGCGGTCCTTTCAGGAGGCGTCCGGCGGTCTCGTGTAAGCCGGACCTCGTCAGGCGGAGAGGGCGGCGCGTGTGCGCGCGATCACCTCGTCGGTGAACTCATCGGTACGGGAGTAGCCCCCCAGGTCAGCGGTGCGGATGCCGTCGCGGATCGCGCCGAGGCAGGCCTCACGCATTGCGGTAGCGGCGCGTGTGGCATCGCTCGTCCCGACGTGGTCGAGCACGCTGGCGGCAGCCAAAAGCATGGCGAGCGGGTTGGCGACGTTCCGGCCCTCAAGCTTCGGCGCGGTACCGTGGGGCGCCTCGGCCATCGCCACGGCTACGTTCCCGCCCGCGTCGAGGCTGAAGAGCATCGACTCCGCGCTGGCAATCGTCCCGAACATCTGCATCACGAGGTCAGAGAGGCAGTCGCCGTCGCGGTTCAGTGCCGGGATCACCAACGGTTCACCATGCAGATTAACGAGGTGCGCGTACACCGCGTCGATCAGGTCGGGCTGGTAGGGCACAGCGGCATTCTGCGCGGCGGCGCGGTCCATCTCCTCTTTCAACATGCCTTCGTAGACCGGGCTGACGGTCCACTTTGGACCACCGTAGACGGTTGCACCGTGGCGCGCGGCGTAGAGGAATGAGAACTCGGCGACGGCCCGGCAGGTGCGCCGGGTGATGCGGTCCTCGCGCGTGGCGACCTCGTCGAGTGAACCGGGCTCGCCTTGGCGCGCCTCGCGGGCGTTGTAGGCGTCGCCGGTGGCCATGCGGACGACGGCAATCGGTGCCGAGGCACCACCGACGGGGCGAACGCCAGGAAGGCGCCGCCCGACGCGCAGGATGACGCTGCCATCGATCAACTCGCGGACGATGGCATTCGGGCTGCCAACGTCGCCCTTCGTTTCGGGCGTGATCGTGGCTGCCTTGATCCCAAGGCCGGCGGTTCGCATTGCCGTGGCGGCGTCGCGCGTGACACCGTTCGCCGTTCGTCGGCGCGCCTCAAGGCTGAGATCGAAGCGTTCGAGGTGCAACGGCACGCCCGTGACGCTCGCGTCCAGTGCACGCAACGACTCCTCAAGGAGTTCCTGACCGGTCTGGTCCCCTTCGAGCACGACAACGGTCCGCATCGGTGACCCACTCCTGACTGACCGCCCACAAGTCCGTGCTCATCCGTTGGTGCGTCGCGCACCGGCGACGCGTGTCAGGGTACCGCCCGTTCGTGGCACCGTACTCCGACCACGGCTGCCTTGGCTCAGCGATTGCCTCTGCCTTGAAATGCCCATGCCCACCGTCCAGTTCCCTGATGCGACGCGGGAACGGTGGGGGCCGGGCGAGAGCGAGCTCGACCTCTACGTGCGCGACGGTGCGCCCGACCATGACTCGTACAGCGTGGCGATCACATCGTCGATTGGCGGGCGATGGGTCTCGACGTCGAGGACGGTCACCTGCGCTTCGGCGTGCGCCAGCAGCGCGGGCAAGGTTGTCGTGCCAGCGTCGTAGGCATATTCGTGGGCTCCGTCGCGGGTCTCAAGAAATGTTGCGCCATCAAGGGATGGAGCCTCGCCGATGGTGACGAGCCGCAGACGCCGCTGGAGGCCGACCGTAGCCCGGAGGCGATCGAACTCCCCGTCGAATGCGACCTGCCCTTGGTGGACCATCACCATGCGTCCGGCGAGTGCCTCGAGGTCGGACAGATCGTGGCTCGTGATGATTATTGTGACGCGTCGCTCTCGGTTGATCTCCCGGCAGAAATCAAGCACGTGTCGCTTGGCAAGGACGTCAAGCCCAAGCGTTGGTTCGTCGAGGATGACGAGCTCGGGTTCGGGCAGCAGCGCAAGAGCCAGGTCCGCACGCATCTTTTGGCCGAGGCTGAGTTCGCGGGCCGGGACACGCCAGATGTCGTTCAGGCCGAGCATGTCGGTGAGGGCACCGAGGCTCCGATCGTACTGGGACTGCGAAAGGTTCCAGACCACCCGCTTCCAGTCGAAGCTTGAGGCGACCGGGTGATCCCACCACAGCTCGGTGCGCTGACCGAAGCACACGCCGATGCGTGAGACGTATCGGAGCCGGTCGCGAATCGGGTCGCAGCCAAGGGCGACGACGGTACCTTGATCCGGTGCGAGCAGGCCGGAGAGCAGCTTGACGGTCGTCGACTTGCCAGCACCGTTCGGCCCGGCGATGGCGACGATCTCCCCGCGAGCGATTACAAGGTCGATGCCTCGAAGCGCCTCCACGGTTCGGAACCGCGGGTTGACGATGCGGGCGAGCACCTCGCGCGGGGACGTGCCGCGCTCACGTAGGCGGTACGTCTTCCAGACCCCACTCAGGGCGACGGCAGTTTCAGGGTTCATCGGCGATGTCCGAAGTCGGTGTAACGCGACGACCCCACGCTCCGGTACCGACCAAGGCCGACGCGAAACGTGGCGGCGCCGATGATCGCGAGCGCCACCGCTGCTGCGGGGGTGGCCCAGAGTGGTGTCGCGGTGGCGCCGACACCGAGCAGGGCGCGGGCCGGCAACCATGCGACGAGGCCGGCCGGGACGGCGGTGACGAGGCCAGCCGTGAGCACCGTGCCGAGGCCGTCAAGCGGGAAGACACCGAGAGTGGTAAGCGCCTCATGGACGTTCGTCGCGACCTCCTCGGCGGCAACTGGCGCCCAGAAGGCGAGCGACGACCACGCGAACATCGCGCCAAGCACTGCGACGACCGAGGCTCCGAGGTTTGCGAGGAAGAACCCCCACCACGCGATGTCTGTGTCCAAGGGCAGGCGTGTGATCGACCACGCCAAGATGGCGATCCCCATTGCGACGGCCGCGCCACCCGTCACCGGCGCGAAGCCCTCCGACAGCAGCGACAACCAGAGCGGCTGCGGTTGCACCAGCAGGTGGTCAAACTGCCCACGGCCGATTCGCCGGCTGATATGGCTCACGTTGTACGTGAACGCCACGGCGAGGATGCCTTCAACGAGGGTTGCATAGCCGAGAAGGAAGGTGACTTGGGCGACTGACCACGAACCGAGTCCGGTCAGGCGTTCAGCAAGCAGGAACGTTGTTGCGCCTGATGCTGGGATGAGGATCGCGTCGAGCGCGAGGTAATAGATGGCGAGGCCAGGGCTTCGCAGGACGAACGCGAGATCCATGCGAAAGCCGAGGGAATACCTCGCCGGCACGCGGGTGAGGAACCACCACGTCGTGTGCGCCTGCTGACGGCCGTCAGCCACCGTAGCCCACCAGTCGCTCACGCTGACGACCCCATGCCGCGAGCGCCGCGATCCATCCGATCATGGCCCACGCGGCCTGCCCGGCGATCAACAGGCCAGGGTCACCGTCGCCAACCCAGATCCGCAACGGGGCCGAAGCCATTGATGCCAGTGGAAACCACGGCAGCCAGTCAGCGAGGCCCCACGGCAGGTATCCCAACGGGATGACCGCGCCGGAGAGGACCGTGCCGAACGTGACACGCAGGCGCTGCATGTCCCACAGGCTCCACCCAGTGCGCGCCATCAGCGAAACCAGGAGCAGGTCGAGCGCGAAGCCGATCGCAACCGCGAGGGCAATGCTCGGGACGAACGCCACGGCGGCGCCAATCGAGGCTGGACGCGGGTCGACGCCCACGAGCGGCGCCAAGGCGAGTACGGGGATCGTGTAGCCGACAAGCGACGGCGCCCACCTGCCGAGTGTGTTTGCGACGGCGAGGCCGAAGACGCGCACCGGCGCGACGAACCACGTGGCGATGCGCCCGTCCCAGATTGCGTCGCCTAGGTCGGTACGTGCATCAAGCTGGTTGGCAAAGGCACCGGCCACCAAGGTGTAGGTGAGTACCCGGCCAAGCTCGGACCCATCCTCGTTGCCAAGGACGCCTCGCCAGATCGTCAGGAGGACCAGCAAGCGCAGCAGCCGGATCACGTACCTGATGGCGGAGTACAGGCCATCCCCGGAGGCACCGGTCGCAGCCAACCATGCGCTTGCGCGATAGCGCCCAAACTCTGGGGGGTGCCCGATGGACATGAATCTGGATGGTACGTGCCGCTGCGTCCGTCCCCTCCCCCGTTTTCATGTTTCCACCGTATGCAGGATCCTCCCTGCCAGGGGGGCGGGGTCACCGGTCTCGCCGACCGTTTGGCCAGGGGCGCCCTAGTCCTTGACGAAGAGGCGCCGACGTTGGGCACGTGGCTCAACGTACATGCGCTCGAGGTTTGCCGGTGTGATAGCTGCCACGTTGTGCACGCCTGGGTGGCGAAGCAGCGCCGCCTCGTTGATCTCCACACCGAGGCCGGGGCGACGGGGCACGTCGATGTACCCATTCACCACGGGCAACTCGGTGCAGATGTCGTAGCGCCACGGGACGTCGTCGGCGCGATGCTCCAGAATGATGAAGTTCGGGATGCTCGCCATCACGTGCACGGCGGCGGCCTCGCACAACGGCCCGTTCGACCCATCGTGCGGGGCCATCATGATGTGATGCGCCTCTGCCTGGGCCGAGATCTTCTTCATCTGCGAGATGCCGCCGACGCGCCCCATGTCCGGCTGCAGAACGTCGACGATCTCGCGCTCCACCAGCTCACGGCACCCGTAGATGGTGCTTGACCGCTCCCCGGCGGCGACCGGCAGCGAGAGCGAGTCTGCGACCTTTTTCAGCGAGTCCATGTTCTCTGGTGGAACCGGATCCTCATAGAAGAGCAAGTCGAATTCTTCCAGTTCCTGCCCGACGCGCACCGCGTCTGGCACGGTCAACCATGGCGGGCCGTGGACGTCGATGCAAAGATCGATGTGATCGGGCAGGGCGTGGCGCAGGTCTTTGACCGTCTTGATGGGGTGGCGGAGACCACCGGCCTTGAGGCAGGTGTAGCCCTGTTCGACGTAGCGCATGGCTGCCTCGGGTTCGCTTGCATGGGCGTAGGTTCGGATCTTTTCACGGCACATACCACCGAGGAGATCGACGACCGGCACACCAAGGCGCTTACCGAGGATGTCCCACAGGGCGACCTCGATACCGGTCATGGCGCCGGCCCCAACGACACCGGTCATGCCGTGGCCCATCATGGCCAGGAGCATCTTTTGCCAGATGAGTTCGATGCGCCCGGGGTCGAGGCCGACCAAGACTGTCTTGAGGTCTTGGACCGCAGTCTCGATGACGCGCGGCCAGCCGGAGGCCTCGCCCCACCCGACGATGCCCTCGTCGGTCTCGACCTTCACGAACAACCAGTTTCGCCCGCCGCCGCCCCACCCGCCGGGCGGGGTTGCGTCGACCAAGAAGGTCTTGATATCGGTGATCTTCACGGGAGGCGCTTCCTTCTGGGTGGTGCTGCGCGCCCGTGTCCGTCTGGGACGGTGGTCAGTCGCGCGTCGGCAGCGGCAGGGTATCGCGTCCCCACCTGAGGGCGCGTGCGTGCCATGCGAGTTCATCGATCACTTGGTCGACCCGGCTGATGAACTCTGGTCGAGCGAGCGACCCGTTGGCATTGAAAAGTGCACGCGCCTCGCCGAAGTGGACGCTGTCCCTGATGGGCAAGGCGCGCATCTCGATGAGAACTGTCTTGAGCGCCTCGGTGGCGCGAATGCCGCCGTGCGCCCCGGCGGAGAGGCCACATGCGGCGACCGGTTTGCGGTTCAACTCGTCGTCCACAAGGTCGATGGCGTTCTTGATAACCCCGGTGTAGGCGTGGTTGTACTCGGGGCTGAGCCATACCGACGCATCAGAGGCGGCAAGCGCGCCGCGGAACGCAACGACACCCGGGTGTACCTCCTCGGCGTCGGCACCGGTGAACATGGGCAGGTCGAGTTCGAGGAGATCCAGAATGATCGATTGGTGGCCGTGTGCCACTAGCCGCTCATGAATGATGCGCGCGGCGTTGTGACTCCGTCGGCCATCGCGGATGCTTCCGAGCACAACGGGGATGACGAGGGGACGGTCGTTCAGGGTCAACGTCGTATTCCTGCCAAGCGGCGGTGCGTCAGTCACCAAACGAAACGCCGAGGCTACGCGCCGCGGTGACGAGTTCGCCGTTCGGGCTGACGAGTTTCGGTTCGCGGATGGCGTCCGCAATCGCGCAGTCGATGATGTCTGCCCCACGCAACGCGACCATGCGGCCGTGCGCACCCTTGGCAACAAGGTGGGCGGCGGCACAACCGAAGCGCGTGCCGAGGACGCGGTCGAACGGGCTTGGCGAACCGCCTCGCTGCACGTGTCCAAGGACCGTCGCTCGGGTGTCGGCGCCGCACGCTTCGGCGATGTCCTCCGCCACCTTGGTGCCCACGCCCCCGAGACGTCTCGCAATCGTGTGGGTACTGGCGCGATCGTCGAGGTACATCGCGCCCTTGCCCGCCTCAACGGCACCTTCTGCGACGACGACGATGCTCGACTTCTTGCCGCTCCTGGCCCGTTTCACGAGTGAGCTGACGACTGCCCGGATGTCGTACGGCATTTCTGGGATCAAGATTACGTCGGCCCCGCCAGCGATCCCAGCGTGCAGGGCAATCCATCCGGCGTCGCGCCCCATTACCTCGACGATCATGACTCGGTGATGACTGTCGGCGGTTGAATGGAGCCGGTCGATGGCCTCGGTCGCGACCTGAAGGGCGGAGTCGAACCCAAAGGTGACGTCAGTGACGAGCAGGTCGTTGTCAATCGTCTTCGGGACGCCAATGAGGTTGACGCCGAGGTCGAGCAACTGGGCGGCGATCTTCATGCTGCCGTCCCCACCGATCGACACGACCGTCTCGATCTCGAGTTCGTGGAGTCGGTCAATGATCTCGGCAGATCGATCGACGGTGCCGCCACCCTCCCGTGGCATGGCAAACGGACTTCCTCGGTTGCTAGTTCCGAGGATCGTGCCGCCTTCCGGAAGGATGCCCCGCACGGACTCCTCGGTAAGGGGCCGTACGCGGGCGCCACCTCGTCCAAGCAGGCCATCAAACCCGGTCTCGATGCCAAAAACGTCGATGCCGTAGTCGCGGATCAGGGTGACGGTCACGGCGCGAATGACTGCGTTCAGGCCTGGGCAGTCGCCGCCACCGGTCGATACGGCCACCCGTCGTGCCATTGATACGTCCTTCCGTGCCATGCTTCCCATCAACGCGACGCGGGAGAGCGTTCGTCATCCGGGTCAGCCCGAACCGCCCAATGGGAGAGGTCACCCTCATCCCGTGCACTTCCCATGAGCGGGGCGGGATTGGCAAGCAAGTACCCCCAATCCACCACCCCTCCCCCGTTTCAGTGGCTTGCGCCTCCTCAGGCCAATCAGGAGATGGGCGACGTGGCGCCTGCGCCGGTGCCACGGCCATTTAGAATACCGGTCATGTCACCAGACCCGGCCGGCACAGACAGTGTCTTGATTGATGTTCCGGTTCCGGCAAAGACCCGTGTCTATGCGGGCGGCGCCGTTGGGGTCCACCTCAGCACTCACATGTGCCGTGCGACCGCTTCCACGTCGCCAGAGAATGCACACGCCTTGGTGCACGACCCTCGGCATGTCGCTTCAGTGATCGATGTCATCGCGTCGGCAGTGGGGGCGGTCGAGCCCGAACCCCGCCTCGTGGTGATCGGGCTTCCTGGCAACGTTGACGAGGTGCACGGCACGGTGAACGCCGCGTCGAACCTCGGGCGAGAGTGGGATGGAGTCGTGCCACTCTCGACTCTTGTGTCAGAGCGACTGCAGTGCCCGGTCGAGCTCCGAAACGACACCGATACCGCCATGCAGGGCGAGCGCCGTCGTGGGGCACTGGTTGCCTGCAACGATGGAGCCTTGGTCACGCTATCGACGGGGGTTGGTGTTTGCATCCTGCGCAACGGCGTCCAGTTCCCTGCCGAACTCGGCCACAGCATCTCGCAGTTCGACGGGCCCCAGTGCCGGGGACGTGCGCACCGAGGGTGCTACGAGACGTTTCTTGGGGGCTGGGCCTTGCCCGATCGGTACCGCGAGCGGCATCCCGAATTTACGGGAACGCACCACACGGACATCCCTGATGACGAGGATTTCTGGAATGAGTGCGGTCGACGCCTTGGTGACTTGGTACTCACGCTCTGCTATTCCGGGCAGCGACTGGAAGCGGTCAGCTTCATCGGATCAGTGTCACTGGCCCGGCAGCATCGGCTGTTACCGGCGGTACACGCGCGGGTGAACGAGGAGATTGCGCTGCTCGACGTTGTGCCACGCAGCCTTCGGGTGACCCCGCTCGGCGAGGTCACGTCGGTCCTCGGTGCCTTCCTGATGGCGCGCGACCTGCTGTTCCCGTTCCTTGCGGCGTAGCCCGATAGCCCGGGTGCATCAGGACGGCAGAACCCCAAGCCCTGTCCGCCCGCCGGGGCAACGGCTTGCGGAGATGCTGCACTGCGGATTACGACGCCGGAGCGAGGGGATCAATCGGGAAGGCGCAGGCATGCACGCGTCCCGGAGATGCCGTCGGTCCGGTTCTCGACGCGTAGCTGGCCCCGCAGCTGGTCGATCACCAGTCGCTGCACGATCGTGAGGCCGAGACCGGCGTCGCGATTCGGGTCGAACCCAGCTGGAAGCCCATCGCCATCGTCCTGAACGATGACCTCGATCGTGCCGGACCCGTTCGGATCCATCAGCCGCTGTGCCGTGACGGTCACCTCACCGACTTCGCGGCTCGCAAAACCATGCTCAATCGAGTTGCAGAAGACTTCGTTGAGGATCAGGGCGAGCAACGTGGCCCGGCGCGCCCCGACGTCCGCGTGCGCCTCGCTGGCGCAGAAGGTGACGCGCTTCTCGCGAGGCAGGAGGTCGGCGATGGCGATGTCAGCCACCCGCCTGGCAATCTCACCCACGGTCGCCCGGCCCATCTGGGTGCCGGAAGCACCAGTGTCTTGTGACAGCAGGTCGTGCGCCGCACTCAAGCTTTCGATTTGCGAGTACGTGACGGCAAGGGTCGACCGCGCCTCGTCACTCTTCGTGCGTCGCATCTGCATGCGCAAGAGGCTCGCCATCATCTGGAGGTTGTTCTTGACCCGGTGATGCAGCTCCTGCAGGAGGACGCTCTTCATCTCGAGCGCCTTGCGGGTCTCCTCGTACAGGCGGGCGTTGTCAATCGCGATGGCCGCGTCGTCGGCGAACGCCGAGAGCATGTGAATCTGGTCGCTGGTGAACTCCCGTCGCTCGCGCGTGTAGACCGAAACGCCCCCAAGCACTCGTCCACGGCTCATGACGGGGACCGAGAACATCGACCGGTACCCCTCCTCGATCACCCACCGGGCGACCGACTGGGCTTGCAGCCGCGGGTCCTCCTGGGCATCGAAGACGACGACTGGCTTGCGTTCGGCGACGGCGAGGCCGATGGCACCCTCACCGACAGGTACGGCGATGCCCTGGTAGGCATCAGTCATGTTGTAGGACGCAGCCATCCTCATCAAGTTGGACCGCTCGTCGAGGACAAATATGCCGGCCATGTCGGTGGCGGTGATATGGGCGGCTTGGCGCGCCATCTGTTCGAGGACGTCTTCGATGTCCAGGCTTGAAGCGATGGTCGCGTTGACCCGTTGAAGCGCCTCCAGCTGCTCGACCTTCTCGCGAAGCCGGTTGTCGGTCAGGCCGTAGAGGCGCGCGTTCTCGATGGCGATGGCCACCTGACCGGCCACGGCCTCAACGAACGCCACTTCCTCGGCGGTGAACTCCTTGATCGCACGCGTCATGAGCCCAAGGACGCCGACCAGCTTGTTGGCGTCGGCGGCCGCGGACTCGCCGGTACGGAAGAGGATGATCGGGACTGAGAGCCAGCCGTGAAACTGCTCCTCCTGGAGTGAGGGGACGTATCGGAACCGCTCATCCTGCCAGGCGTCGGCGACGGTGACCGGCTTGCCATGTCGGGCGGTCCATCCGGTGATGCCCTCACCGATGGCGAGGCTGTGGCTCCCGATCATCGCGGTGTTGAGTCCATTGGTGGCACGCAGCACCAGGCGGTTGCCGTCCTCAAGGAGGTAGACATTCGCCGTGTCCACGTGGGTTACCTCGCGCACAACGGCGATCGTCTGGTTGAGGACGTGCCCGAGGTCAAGGCTCGAGTTGATGACCGCGTTGATGCGTTCGAGGGCGGCGAGCTCGGCGACGCGGGAGGCGAGGGGGTTAGGCGCACCGACGACATCGGCGGGAGACCAGGCGATGGACTGGTAGCCAAGGACGAGAGCTTCAAGCAAGATTGGCGATGCTCCGCGCACGGCGTGCACTTCCGGGGCGAACGGTGCGGATGCGGCGGCGATGCTTGCGAGTCGTTGGACCGTGCGGGCGCATGCCCCAGCCAGTGGATCGGTCCCGTGGCCGAGCGGGGCGCGGTCCGGGCGGGAGGTCGTCGCCTCGACGTGCCGTTCGGCGAGGAGCGTGCCCTCCTGTCGCATGATCCGCCGGATGTTCCGGAACCCGGCATCGGCCTCAAGCACGAGGATTCGCTGCCACCGAGCAAATCGCAGGTCACGAGCCCGCATGCGTTCCGGATAGGCGACATCACCTAATCTCGTTGGCGAGGCGTCATCTGGCACCGTGTCCTTCGAGGCTGGGTCGGGTTCCAGGAGCCATCTGGTGAAGGCTGCGACCTCGTGTGCTGGCGCACCGCTCCCGAGGGGAGTCGCGTCGCCGCTGGCTCTCCTCGAACTTGCGGTTGGGCGGGCGAGGTCAGGCGTTTCGTCGATCGTCATGCAACTGGCGCTCCCAAGGGACACATCGTTGCATGGCGGTGACACGTGCGGGAGTTCATGGTGGTCCGCTTGGGGCACAACGTGCACCAGCTCGTTCCGCCTCCCCCGCAGAAAGCCTCGCCAAAACTCCTGCACCGTTGGGCGGGAGTGGGGCAACTCCGCCGTTCCCCAGCCCGAGCATCGAAACGGTGGTCAAGGAAGGGGTGCAATCGCGTCCGGCGGAAAGGTCCCGAGTGCAAGGGCGACGTACCCAGCCATCTGGACTGACCTTACCGAACCGGGGACGGCCGTTGGCCCCGGTATCCGAGCGATGCCCCGCGCGTACGGTCTGACGATCCAATCGCCGCGGTTGGTGGCTGGCCCGGTGGCAGGACCAAGGACCGGATCGTCTGCCCCGAGGACGTCCGGGGCTGGATCGAATGGCGCACCGCCTTGCCCCCACCCGTTCGCGTCCACCCAAGCCTTGGCATCACCGGGCGTGATTCCGACCTTGACCAGGAGGTCGAACCCTTCGGTGAGTTCGCACTCGCCGGCCTCCGGCACCCAACGCAGAAGCCCACCCTCCAAAAGTTGCACAACGTCATTGCCGAGGGCAAACCGTCGTGAGAGGGGTCGTCCGAGTCGGGCAGCACCGCCTAGGTTGACGTAATCACGATATAGCATGATTCCCTGCTCATCGGTGATGGTGAAGCCGGGGCCGGCACCGGGTGAAGGTGGCCCGATCTCGATCGTTGCCGGAAAAAAGCGACCAGCGGCGCCCCCGCCGGGCGACTGGAACGCGAGTGAACCGGTGAGTCGCTCCGCACGCCATGCCCGGAGCCGGAGCGACGCCTCGGGAGCCATCAGGCCAAAGCTTGACTTGAGGTGCAGTACGCGAGCGAGGGCCGTGGCGACGCGCTCACCAGACAGGTCGCCACGTTCGCACGCCGAGGCGAGTGCGGCGACGACCCGCGCGTGTTCGGCAGGTGAGTAGTCGGAAAGGATCAGGTCCACGCCTGCGTCCAGGGCGGCGGTCGCCGCTTGCTCCACATCACGGTCCTCGGACACGGCGCGCATCTTCAGCTCGTCGGTGATGACGACGCCTCCGAAGCCAAGCTCGTGACGGAGGAGGCCATCGACAACCGGACCAGAAAGCGAAGCGGGCGACTTCGGGTCGATTGCAGGGACCAGGACATGGCCGACCATCACCATGCCGGGCTCGCCGGTGCGCAGCGCCTCGGCGAACGGGCGAAGGTCCTGGTCGAACAGGAGGTCCCGATCATGGCCAAGGACGGGGAGGATGATGTGGGAGTCGCCGCTGGCTCGCCCATGGCCCGGGAAGTGCTTGAGGACCGGAACGATCCCACCGGCTCGCAGGCCGTGTGCGTACGCCGTCGCGAGTGATGACACTGCCGAAGCGCTCGTTGCGAAGGCGCGCGACCCGATGAAGCCACCGTCAGACGGGCGGATATCGGCGACCGGAGCAAGGTTGACGTTGATGCCGAGACCCCGCAGCACCGCAGCGTCCGCCTCGCCGCGCGCGATGACGCCCGCCTCCCCGACGCCGGCAAGTTGCTGGGCTGACGGTGTGGGGCCGGTGATGGTGCGCAGGGCGTTCACGGTGCCGCCCTCGAAGTCGGTGGCGATGAACGGCCCCACACCGCCCGTGGCGGCGCGGCTTGAGGCCCGAATGCCATCGACGAGACTGGTGAGCTGTTCGCGTCCCTGAACGTTGCGGCCGAGCAGGAACACTCCGGCCGGTGCGGTGTCTTCGATCCGGTCCCGCAAGTTCTCGGTGATCGCCGTCCCGGAGATCCCGAGCACGAGAAGGTGCCCGACGCGTTGCCGGACCGTCCACCCGTCGACGAGTCGCAGCAGGTCGACGTAGTCGGGGTCGGCGTGCGTGACGGCAGCTGTGGAAAGCGGCCCATCGCATTGCAGGGGCGCTGCGGACACCGCGCTTGGCAGCAGTGAGCAGGCTGCAAGCACGAGGGTCGCCGCAAGCCGGGCCGCGAAAGCCGCACCACCTCCGGCCGCCGCTACCCCATTCTGTCTGGGGTGAAAGGAAACGCCCCTTCGCGCCCGGTTCCTTGCCCAATCAAGGGGCGGAATCGTAAATACCATATCCAAACTCGAAAGATGCCACGTTCGTGCGTTCATTCGCCTGCGTGTGCGGCGGCCTCGGGTCGGCAAGGTGGGACCCAGTCAGGAACGGTACGGCTAGCGCAAGGTTGCCGTCACCCGGTAGTCCGTCGGTTCGTGCGTAGCTGGTGCCATCGGGGACACGAGGACCGAAACCTTGGCCCCGCCAGTGATCGCGGCGGCCGGTAGCACCAGTGATCCTCGGACCCGTCCGTCCGCGCCACGACGCGTGGTGACGGGCTCAACCTGCGTTCCCGTAGCACCAACTACGATCGCCCGCGATGCCCACTCAACCGCTACGTGGTTCGCTGTCTGGATGAAGCCGCGTGGTTGCCAGTCGGCGTTCGCAAGCACCTGGGCGCCATTCCCAGTGACGATGCGCATGTTCGACACGGCGAGACCTGCGCGGTGGAAGGCTTGGTCGTTGACCTGGAAGATGCGGACTCGCGCGAGGCGCCCCGCCGCCGGCGCGAGGTCGAACCTGACGGGCGCCCAGCTCGGTGACTCGCCGCCGCTCCGGCCGGTCCATGCGTGTCCAGGGTTCTGCCCGATTGGGTTGGCGTCCGTGGTTCCGGTCCCGGCAATCGGCCGCCACGTGCACCCGCCGTCGACGGAGATGGCGACGCCAGCGTAGTCGTAGTCCTGCTCAAGGTCGTACCACGCGTCCAGGTCCAACGACGCGGCGGTCTCACCCCTCAAGTCGATCGTTTGCGTGAGGGTTGCGTCGACCTCGTCGGCGGGGTACGCCCACCAGAACCACCCGTCTCCGGGTGGGGACGCGCCGATGGCGCGCGTGGTTGCATTGCCATCGATGGCAAGCTCAAGGTCGGCGGTGGTGGTGGCGGGAACGGCGACTTCAATCAACCGGGTGCCATAGGGCGGAAGTAGGCCTTGCGCCAGGGCGGGAAACCCAGTGGACGCGTCGAGACGATCCGCCGGCGCCGACTTCTCGGGGAGGATTGGATCCTTCCCGAATGCGAAGCGCCCGTCGGCAACCCGTGGGTCATCCAACGCAGTGGCCGTGATGAAGTCTGCGAAGAGATCGTCGAACGTGGACGGCCGGGGGGGATGACCCGCTGGCATATCCGCGGTGGGCGTCGCCAAGTATCGATCGACCACTTGTGTCGAGACCCCGGGGGTCCTGATGATTGCGCGCAGGCGATCGTTCCCGCCTGCGCGAAATCCGAGGTAACGGACAATCAGCGACGCGGCACCGTAGTGCGGCACAGTGTCGATGGGGCGTTCCGCCCACCCAGTGACTGGAGTTTCAAGGCGCCGCAAGTACGACCGAACTGGTGCCACCTGCGCGTGACCGGTCAGGACCATGGCGAGTTCGGATGCACCCTCGTTGAGCCACGAGTCCTGCTGCGGATGGCTTAACCAGTGCAGGAAATGCTGCACCTCGTGCGCGAGGACACCGTCAAACCCTGGTTGTCCAGGCCTGATGACGTCGCTGTTCATGTAAACCATGACCCGCTCGTTCGAGTTCGGCGTCAGCGATGCAGGGGTCAAGTCGCTCGAGGAGAAGTAGCCCCCGACTCCAGGCACTTGTCCGCTGAAGACCGTGATGCGCCCCGGTGTCGGCATCGGACCGAACGTCGCCTCAAGGATCGGGAGGGTCTTGGTCTCGAAGGCCTCGACGGTGGCGGCGATTGACTCAGGAGCGACCGCCACCTTGTCCTGCACGTACACCAGCAAGTGTTCCGATGCCGCCTTGAGGGTTGCCTGGACGTCCATGTACACGCGCCTGCGTTCGTCCAATACCTTGAACGTCCGCCGCTCTCCGACCACCCCGTCCTGCCACATTGGCACCGGCGTCGGCTGCGGGTCGGTACAAGCGTTCCCGCGGAACAGGCGGGCGAGCGCAGCCTCATCCCGCGCCGGCGGTGTGTCGCGGAGCAGCGTCAATCGTGTCCGGTCGGCCTCGACGAGGTCAACCACGGCCTCGGCCCGAGGCGGAACACGTTCAGCCTCGGCGTTCGCCCAATGGGCGTCGCCCCCGGACGTGACCAGCCATGCAACACTGGCGGCGGTGATCGCCCACGCCAGAGGATTGCGAGAACGTCGGACGGGAACTTGGGCCCGCGAGGTGCCGAGCATCATGGGGAGCATAGCGTTGTCCACTCCCGCGCGACTGCCGGTCCGCCCCGCTCCCTGCCGGGCGCCTTCAACGCGCCGGAAGCCCGACCGCACTGGCTCGGTGGGACGGCACGTTGACGGCTAGGCGGCGCCGCAGGTCGGTACCAAGCGAAGCCGCCGTTCAGGATGCGTGGAGCGCGACGGCGGGTGCGTCGGTGCCCATCGATGGGGGCCGTACGATACACGTGCACTTTCCCGGTTGGCACAACCGGGGGGCTGGGCCTGACTTTCGCGACGCCGTGCTTGAAGCGGACGGGTCGCTGGTTAGGGGGGATGTCGAGGTCCATCGTGACGCGCGCGATTGGGTGCGTCATGGGCACGACACCGACCTGCGGTATGCGAACGTGGTGTTGCATGTGGTCGCCAATGCCGACGGTGAAGCGCCCGGGCCTTCGCGCCGTGCCCGGGCGGTTTCACTGCCTGACACGGGCATCGGTGAGTCGCTCGAGCCGTTCGGGTGCAAGGTCGGGGATTCTTGGGACCCAGATGCCGTTCGAACGATCCTCGAAGCTATCGGACTGGCGCGGTACCGGGTGGCGGCGCGACGGATTGGGGCACGTCTCGGTCTGGCGCTGAGCGCGGGTGGCGGAACAGGCGGTGCGGATCAGGTAGCGTTCGAGGAGGTCGCGGCGGCGCTTGGCTATGTCGGCAACGAAGGCGCCATGCGACGCTGCGCGCGAGCGGTGCCACTGGTAACGATCCGTTCAGCAGAGGCGACGTTAGGGGACCCGGCCGACCCGTCGCTGTCGGCCATGCTGGATCTGGCCTTCGGTGATGCGGCGGCGGAGAACTTTCGCTCCGGACATGACAGGGGGCGTGGAGCCTTTACGTGGGTATTCACTGGCGTGCGGCCGTCGAATCATCCGCGCGAGCGGATTGCCCAACTCGTGGCCATCGCGCGCGCGTGGCCGGCTGGCGGCATCGAGGACGCTGTCATTGACGCACTGCGAACGACGGCGCATGTGCCACACCGCGCGGGCGCGCGGTTGCGCGCATTGCTGGCTGCGAACACGCAAAACGGGTCGCGTGAGGCTGACGTTGTCTTGAACGTGCTGCTGCCGTTCGCACGGGCAGTCGGGCTACGGGATCGTGACGGCGATGTCGTGGCGTGGGCCGACACCGCTTTCGCCGGACACGCTCCGCTATCCGGCAACGCGGTTATCTCTCGCGTCGCCGCGCGCCTCGGGGTAGTGCCGAGGCAAGTCGCGCGTACCGGCGCGGCGCAACAGGGACTGATCGCGGTATGGGACGGCCCGTGCCGCCCGTTGCGCTGCGACCTGTGCCCGCTGGCAAACACGGGCTTGCCCGCTATGCCGGGATAGCGACGCCGACCGCCCTCGCGCGTGCGCCAACCGCAGCCACCTCGTCTGGGGTCGGCGTGTGCAGCGGCGAAGCAAGGGTCGGGTGCGAGATCACTCCGATCGAGGCAAGGGCGGCCTTCATGCCCCCGAAGCTGCGTGCGTGGCGCCCTCCGCCGGTCAGGTCGAGAAGCCCCATCGCCGCATCAACGGTTGCCTGGGCGACGCGCGCGGCGTCGATGTTGCCGCGACCGGTCTGGTGCCACGCATCGACGCACGCCCGCGGCACGACGTTTGCGATGCCGGGGATGCACCCGTGGATGCCGGGGATGAGGGCGACCTCGGTCATTGCCTTGGACCCCAAGAAGATGCGCAGCGGTACGCCCGCGGTGGCGACAGCCGTTGCGAGTTCCCGAGCCCACGGCAGGTCGCCCTGCGAGTCCTTGATGCCAGCGACCGTCCCCTCCGTCGCGAGTTGGACGATCGTGTCAATCTCAACGCGCGTCTTGACCGTGGATGGAATGTTGTATACGTACAGTGGCAGGTCGATGGCGTCTCGGACCCGCCGGTACATGTCAAGCAACTCGTCTTGGCTGTTGCCGTAGTAATAGGGCGGCGTGACAGCGATTGCATCAGCCCCGGCGGCGTCGGCGCGGCGCCCATGGCCGATGGCCAGCCGCGTGCTGCAGTCGGAGACGTTCGCGATGACCGGAAGCTTGCCGTCCAGGGTCTCGATGACCGTGGCGATCACGTGTTCACGTTCGTCGGCATCGATGCACGCGAATTCACCAGTCGTTCCGCACGCCCAAATACCGTCCACGCCGCCGATGGCGAGGTAGCGGACGAGCCGCGCGAGTGAGCGCAGGTCGACCTCGCCTGCAGGGTTGAGCGGCGTCAGGATCGGTGGAACGATGCCACCGAGAGCTTCCGGTTCTGCAGACATCGCTACCTCCAAGTGGCGCGGGCTGGTGACGGTGAGGGGTTGATCGTAACCCGGTGGCGCGGGGTCAGGCGATGCGCATGTGGTGGCGGGTTGCCGACGCGATGGCCCCGCTTGCTGGCAGTCCATGGATTGGGATCGCGACAGAAGGGGCGAAGTATGGGAAGTCCCAAGACACGCGGTCGCCGGCGCGCTTGCCCGGGACCGGGAAGAGGCGAGCCGTGAGTGGCTTGTCGAGGCGCACCGCCAACGTGGCCATGTCAAGGATGACCGAGCCAAGCGTGGCACCGTCGATGTCTCCAGGCAAGGGCACGGTGTCGAGTCCTAGCCCGCAGACGGTGCTCGCGAGGAGCAGGCGCTCGACCGAAAGGTGACCCTCAGCGGCGCGCACCGCGAGGGTTGCGTCCTCGAGCACCGGCATCATCAGGCCCGAAAATCCGGTTGGACGGAACGACCCAGCGGCGGTCTGCCCAACCATTTCGGTGCGTCGAGCGACCTCGTGCAGGCATTCAGTCAGGAAGCTTGCGACGAATGTAGTGCCGGGCCCACCAAACGCAGGCAGGCCGAGTGCTTCGAACGCGTTGCCGATCGATGACCCCGGGGCGGGGAACGGTGCAGGCGAGAAGTCGACGCCAGCGAAGCGGGCCTCTGGGTGCGCTGCGGCGATGCCCCGTGCGACTCCAGCGACCCGGTTCACCGTCGCGGACAGACCGTCAACGAGGCGGGTGCGAGCGTGCTCAAGGGTCGCGGCGCCGGCAAACGCGCTCTCCACGACGTCAGCACACTCGAGGGCGAGACCAAAAGCAGCGCTGGGTTGCCGGTCGTGGAACGCCGCGGGAAAGAACGGCACGTGGGGCGCCACGTTGGCGATGGCGGCGAACCTCAGGTTGCCAAACCCATCGTTGCCGGTACGTGCGATTGCGGTCACGACGTCGCCGGACATCCGGCACGCGCCAACGGCGATCGTTCCGGCGCCAGCGTTGGTTCGGGTACCGACCGTCGCCGTGATGGCTACCTGCTTGGTGGCGCCGACAAGCGTTGGGGCGGCCTCGAGGAGCGGCTGCCACGCGCCATCGGGAAGGGTGACGGTGTCGATCGTTCCGACCGAGACGAAGCCGAAGCCGGCAGTAGGTGACTCGGTATCGAGGGCGAGGGCAAGGTCGTGCAGTCGCGCGGCGCCGCCTACTCCAGTGCCAACGGTGTCAACCGGTGGGAGGGCGAGCCGGACCGTTTGGACTTCAAGCCCGTTGTGCTCGAGGGCTTGGCGAACGCCCTCGGCGAGCGTCCCCGCGTTACGCAGCGAAGCGGCGACGCGCGCTGGGTCAATCGCGGCGAACACGGTGACGGCACGCACCTTCATGTGGAGTGTCCTTGGTGGTGGAGGTTCAGCCATGGTGCCACTTGGTGCCACGTCATACTTCGCCGGTCGCGACGCGGAGGCAGCAGGTGGGGGCCTCCGGGACCCGTCGTTCGTCGGCTCAACCGCGCCTACACTTCGATGACGTGATGAATGCCAGCCAAGCAACCCTGCTCCCGCGACGCGCCTCGTGACCACCGCCGAGGCCATCGACGCCTTCACAGCGCAGTACCCGTTCCCCCTCGACGACTTCCAAGTTCGGGCGATTGGTGCCTTGGAGAGCGGGCGCTCCGTGTTGGTCGCCGCCCCAACCGGCACCGGCAAGACTGTCGTCGCCGACTACGGCGTCGCACTCGCACGGCGCCTCGGCATGCGCGCAATCTACACCGCGCCGATCAAGGCCCTCTCTAATCAGAAGTTCCACGACTGGCGAGCGGTTCACGGCAACGACGTTGGGTTACTCACCGGCGACGTGTCGGAGAACCCGGACGGGCGCATCCTCGTGATGACTACCGAGGTCCTGCGCAACATGCTGTTGCGTAGGGGCGACGCTCTTGGCGACACTGCCGTCGTCATCTTTGACGAGGTGCACTTCCTCGCTGACCCGGACCGTGGGACGACGTGGGAGGAAGTGATCCTGTCGTGCCCCGCACATGTCCGTCTCGTGTGCCTCTCGGCGACGATCTCCAACGCCGCGGAGATCGCGCGATGGATTGGACGTGTCCACCGTGAGGTGGTGCTCGTCGAACACCCGGTGCGGGCAGTCCCGATTGATCACCTGTACCTGCACGACGGTGCCTTGTGGCCGCTCGTCGACGCCGACGGTACCCGTCACCCTCCGCTTCGGGTTGGCGGCGAGTTGCGCGTGCCGCGGCCCGCAGGCGTTCCGCGCGGGGCACGGCCGCAGGAGCAAGCGCATCCGCGTGATGTCCTCGGCCTGCTTGGTTCGCACGGCATGCTGCCGGTGATCTGGTTCCAGTTCGGACGCCGTGCCTGCGAGGTTGGCGCGGCGGCGTGCCTTCAACCGGGTCCATATGGAACGGTGCCGATGGAACTGGGTGGCGACCGTGAGGCGCATCGGCGACGCGCCGAGCGCGTGACGGCCACGCTCGCCGTCTTGCGACCGGAGGATCGCGCGCTCCAGCAGGTGCAGGACATCGTGCGCCTGGTCAGTCACGGCGTCGCCTTCCATCACGCGGGCGTGCTCCCAGTGCTGAAGCAGCTCGTTGAGGGGCTCTTCACCGACGGACTGCTGTCGGCAGTCTTCGCCACCGAGACGCTGGCGTTGGGCGTCAACATGCCCGCGCGGAGCGTCGTCGTTACGGAGCACACCAAATACGACGGGACGTCGCGGCGCATCCTGCTCCCGAACGAGTATCAGCAGCTTGCGGGCCGGGCAGGACGGCGCGGAATGGATGCGCGCGGGTTCTCGGTGAACCTGTACTCGCCGTGGACTCCATGCAGCGAGGTACAGGACCTTGCGACGGCGTCGCTCTACCCGGTTCGAAGCGCGTTCACGGCGCGGTACCACACGGTGGCAAGCCTTTGGGACGGGACGGCGCGTGGGCGCGATCGCCTTGAGCGGCTCTTCTCCTTAAGTCTGCGCCAGTTCCAGACGGACGATGCATTGCGGGCGGTGCTCGATGACGTCGAGGAGCTGCGGACGGAAGTTCGTTCACGTCACTTCGCGTGCCCGATCGACGGCATCGAGGACGACGCCGTCGTGCAGTACGGGGCAATTCGGCGTGACCTCGCTGATACACGACGACAAGTCGCGCGTGGGCGGCTGACGGTAGCCTCGGCGGCTCGCGACGCTGGCCACCTTCCTTGGACACCACCGGCCCCGGCGATGGTCAAGCGTGCGATGGCGGCGTTCACCGGTGGAGAGGTTGTTCATCTCTCCGATTGGAGGGCAGCTCGACCTTCACTGCAGGAAGCGACCAAGACCCTGCCCAACGCCTCGCCCGAAGCGAGGGGCGAGCGAAGCCCCGCTGACGGGTCACACCGAGGTCGGAGTCTGGCAAGTGCCGACGTTGCTGGCGCGGGCTCCTCCGCCCCTCAGACCGCAGCGCCGCAACCGACTGGTGAACCTGGGACCATGGATTGGGCGATCTTTCTGCGCCGCGAGGGCACCGGTCCGGGAGTCTTTCTCGTGGGTGAGGAGGTCGTGGCGGTGCCCCAGTGGGGGATGGTCACGCGACTTGCTCCGCCGAAGTCGACGACGACGCGTGTCGCGGTTCCGGAAGCCTTGCGCAGCGCGCGGCTTGGGATGCCCTTCGACGTTTACGACGCGAGCTTGCGGGCGGGCGTGTCCGCACGCCTCAAGTCCTTTGGGCTACCCGACGCGTCGCGGCACGAGGCGGAACGAGCTGCCCGTCAAGCATCGCTCGAGGCCCGCCTCGTCACGCCGCACGTCGCGCGAGAGACGTTGCTGGCGGCATCGATGGCCACGCACTCGTGCCACGCGTGTTCGCATCGTGCGGCGCACGAGCGTGCCTGGAAGCACGAACGCGAGGCACAGGTCTCACTGCAGCAAGCGGAAGCCGCCGCCGTTACCGTTGAGCGACTCGCGGCGACGCAGGCGACGCGCATCCTTGACGCCATCGTAGGAGTCCTCGGTGAGTTTGGGGTACTGACCCCGGTGCGCGAGGGGCTTGCGGCACCGACTGATCTCGCGGCGGCGTTGTCCGCCGTCTACGACCCGACCGGCCTGGTCCTGCTGAACGCGGCGCGCCGAGGGTGGTTCGACCGGCTGAATCCTGCCGACCTGATGGAGGTCGTGTCATGGTTCTGCTTTGATCGCGACGCCGTGCGCTGGAACCGCTTCCGACTCTCCGCGGTGGCCCGCGAGGTGCGCGACCGGCTCGCCGAACTTTCGGAAGCCTTGTCCGAGGCCGAGGCGCGCGCCGACCTGCCGCCGACGCCGGGCCCAAGCCTGGTGCTCGAGGGACCAGTGACCGCATGGTGTCGCGGGGCCTCCTTTGCCGAACTGCTCGAGGGCATCGGTGTGGCAGAAGGCGACCTGCTGCAAGTCCTGAACAAGACCCTTGACCTGGCATCGCAGGTACGTGAGGGGTTGCGCCTCATCGGCTTAGGCGACGCCGACGAATCCAGTCGCGCCGCACCACGGGCGATCGGACGGTCACGTGCACGGCGGACTGGGGCAGCCGTCGCTAACCCTGGACCAGTTGGCGACTCGCTCGTGGCCCGCCTTGAGGAGGGCGACCGCCTTGTTCGCCGCGGACTTGTCGCCGAATCCCTGCGGTTGATCGTCGACGGGGCGGGGCCAGAGACGACGTCGACCGACGCAGCTGTCGTGGCGGGGTCCGCCAGGGTTGCGACAGACCGCGACAAGCCACGCCGGAGACGCGTCGCAGCGGTGCGACGCCCGCGCCCTGCCGCGACGCAGGAAGCGCCTGTCAGCGACCACCTCAGGCCCAAACCTCGTCCCGACGCGACAGAGGGGTAACCCTCAGCTCCCTGCCCAAGCGCCAAGACGGTTCTGCAGTGGGGATTGCGGCTCAGCGCGTCGCGAGATCGATCGCTGGGTACATGGCGACATAGCGCCGGAAGAGGTCGTCGTACGTCTCGCGGTGCGCCGAGTCCGGCAGTACCGGGTCGCTTAAGCGGACCATCGCGTCGCTCGCACTCGCCACGTCGCTGAAGTGGCCGGCGCCGGTCGCGGCGAGGATTGCGCTCCCGAGGACGCCGTTCTCGGAGGTCTCGCACGGCCGGAACACATATCCGGTGACGTCGGCCTTGATCTGGTTCCAGAGGGCGACCCGTGCACCGCCCCCCGCGACGCGAACCTCGCGGATTGGAGTGCCGCCGTTCGTTTCGGCGAGGCCGAGGATGTGACGGACGGAGCAGGCGACGCCCTCGAGGACCGCCCGGACCAAGTGGCCGGGTTCCGTGGCCGTTGACAGGCCGGCAAAGGCGCCCCGGGCGCGCGGGTTCCAGATGGGTGCGCGCTCACCTTCGAGGTACGGCAGGAACACGAGGCCGTCGGCGCCGGGAGCGACCCTCGCGGCGAGGGCGAGTGCGGCGGACTGCCTCGCTTCCGGCGTAACCGGATCACCCGGCAGCATCACGGTCCGCATCACCCAACCCAGGGACGCGCCGCTCGCTTGAGTTGGGCCGTAGAGGATCCAGTGGTCGGTGTCGACGACCCGCGCAGCCATCAACCGCCCGACGACGGCGGGTTCACCGGCGACGGTAACGCCGGTTACCTCAGAGGTGCCTGAGACGTCGCCGGCGAGCCCGGCATGCCCGAGAGAACCGGAGCCGAGCATGGCGACCATGCCGTCAGTCCACCCGCAGGCGACCGGGATGCCACGAGGCAGGCCCGTCCGGCGCGACGCCTCCGCGGTGACGTGGCCAACCACGTCACGCGGGGAGCCAGCAGGCGGAATGATGCGTGCGGGCAGGCAGCCAAGCGCCTCGATGCCCTCGACAATCTGGCGCGTCGCTTGGTGGACTAGCCCCTTGGCGGACCAAGCGTCGGTGCGCATCTCACCGGTCAGGGCGTAGTGGACGTAGTCCTTCGGGATCAGGAGGTGCGCGGCGCGAGCGAGCACCTCCGGTTCATGGGTGGCGAGCCAGCGGCCCCGAGCGAGGGGGTTCGACGCGTCTACCGGCCAGTTCATGCCGATGATGCTCGCCATGGCGTTGGCGGGCACCTCACGTGCGAGCGCATCGGCCTCCGCCGAGGCGCGGGTGTCCTGCCACAGGATCGCGGGCCGAACAGGTTCACCGCGGGTATCGAGCAGCAAGTGCGTCGGAGCCTGGCCGGAACCACAGAGCGCGGCGACGCTCGACGCATCGACGCCGGGGGCAGCGAGCAACTCACGGATGACCCGTACCGACGCGTCGACGTAGTCGTGCGGATCCTGCTCGGCCCACCCGGGGCGGGGCCGGGACACCGGGTACGGAACGCTCGTTACGGCGAGGATGTGACCGGCCGCGTCGACGACCGCCCCCTTTGTGGAGGTCGTGCCGACGTCAAGGCCAACGTACAGGGGGGTACGCGACGTGGAGACGGGTGTGGCACTCACCGGCGCATCGTACCTGCGGGGCGTCGGGTCCGGGCGGGCACCTGCTGGTACGCGTCAGGTTGGGAGCGGGTACCGCAAATCAACGCTCGTGGCAGACCGTGGTGGGGGCGCGACTGGCGCCACGCGTTTCGGTAGCGGGGCCCGGACGGGTGTGCGCAAGACGCCGTCGACGGTAGCCGGGTTCCTACACCGAAAGAAGGTTCTCCCGCTCGGCGTTGCTCACTTGGCGCTGCGAACGGATGGTGTCCATCAGCTCGCGGCGCACACGGATGTCGCCGATTAGCGCGGCACCGGCGAGACGACCGTCGATGAAAAAGAGCCGTCGGTAGATGCCGCGATCCATGTTCAGGCGCGTCACCGCCTCCATGTCCGGGACGCTCTCCGGCATGATCCCGATGGCCGCCATCTGGCTGTCGAACATGGTGCTGGTGTAGTACGGCACTTCGCGGAACTCGGTGCGGTTGCCGAGCATATTCGCGGCGGCGACTTTCCCGTGCGACCCCGCGCTGTTCCACGTGCCCATCTGGTTGTATGCGTTGATGGACGTGTCGAAAAACTCGGCGACGTCGCCAGCGGCGTACACGCCCGGCACGTTTGTTTCGAGGTACTCGTTCGTCACGATCCCTCGGTTGACCTTCACGGGCGTTCCAGCAAGGCACTCAACCCGCATCTTCAGGCCGAGGCCGGCACCGAGAAGGTCGCACTCAATCTCCCGACCCTTTGAGGTCACCACTGACCGCAACTCACCATCGGTCGTAGCGGTAACGCCGCCAATCGAGTCCTCGTAGATGGTCTCGACGCCGACGGCTCGAGCCAGGTGGTCGACGTACCGCCCACCATCCTCATCGAGGATTCGGTGCAAGAACCGTGTACCGCGGATGACCCAAGTGGTCGCGACACCGTGGTGACGGAAGCCTTCGGTGAGCTCGTACGCGATGAAGCTTCCCCCGGTCGTGACCGCGCCCTTCGACTGACGGACTCGGTCGAGGATCGTTTTGGTGTCCTCAAGCGTCTGGAAGGGATAGATCCCCCGCGTGCCGTCGCTGCCTGGGACCTTGACCGTATTTGGGGTGCCGCCGGTGGCGACGAGAAGGGCGTCGTACCCAAATGTCTCACCGCTGTCGGTCGTGACGACCCGTCGCGCGGTGTCGATGCCGGTGACAAGCGTCGTAAGGTGCAGCTCAACACGGTTGTCGAGATGCCATTGCACGGACTTGATGATCGTGCGTTCAGGGGCAGTGACGCCCTTGAGCACCTTTGGTAGGGCGACCCGGTTGTAGAGGGGGTGCGGTTCGTCGCCGATGAGAACAATTCGCGCGTCCGGGTCACCCTTGCGGAGAACCTCGGCTGCCGACGTGCCGGCGACGCCGTTCCCGATGATCACGAAGGTCCGCGAACCCGTCTCACCCACGCGTCGAGGATACCTGTTGCCCACCCGATTTCTGATGGAGGGGCCGGATCGGACCGCGGGAGGTTCGCTACACTGGTGCCCAGTGCGTCACTGGGCAGGCACCGAGCCAGCCCTCATGCTGAGCTTCGCCCAGACCGCGCGACACGGCTGCGAGGCGGGGGGGTCCCACCCGATGGAAAACCAGCACGACACCGCGGACGTGGCGCCCGGCGCCGTCGCGTTGGACGCCGTCTCAACGATCGTTGATCGGCTTGAGCTCGCTGTCGAGGTCCTGACCGGACGCGAGAGCGGCGAGGCGTCGCGCACCTACGCAGTCGATGTGATGGCCGACGAGAGCATTGAGCACGTCCAACGGGCGTTCGAGCTCCTTCAGGATTGCACGGGGGAGATTGGCCGGGCGCTCTGGTTCCTGCGTCGCCAAGCCGCCGAGGGGGCCACTGGCCACGGCGCGTAGGCTGATGCCCGACCGGGTGACCGAGATCCGTGCGTCCGTTGGCGGGTCCGGCGTGAGCGGCCGGGATCGTGGTTGTCTTGTATCGCTGGCGGGACTGCCCGGCTCCGGCAAATCGCACTTGGCGCACCAAATCTGCGCCGCTACCGGAGCACTGGTCGTGCGGACGGACGAAGTGCGACGCGTGCTCTTCCCGGAGCCGTCGTACTCGCCCGAGGAGAGTGGTGCCGTCTACCTCGCGTGCTTCGCCGCGGTGCGTGCATTGCTTCACGACCGATATGCCATGGTGTTCGACGGCACGAACGGCCGACGCTCCGGGCGCAGGCTTCTGGGAGCGATTGCCCGCATCGAGCGAGCCGATCACGCCTCGGTGCTCGTCGAGGCGCCTCCCGATGTGGTTCGCGAACGCATCACTCGGCGTGCGGCCGGGCTTGCTCCCAGCTTCGGGAGCGAGGCAGGCGTTGCCATTTACGAGCGCATGGCCGCGAGCGAGGACTACGGCGGCTACTTCGACCTTGTTGTCAATTCAGACGGCGACATCCAGCCGACGATCATGAAGCTTGCGATGCTGATACGAGGGCAGGGTCAAGTGCGTTCAATGGGGGGCGAAGCATGACCACATATGTCGAAAAGGTGGTGCTGGCGGCGACCCGGAATTCGAGCCTACTGTGCGTTGGGCTCGACGCCGAACCGGGGAGGCTGCCATCGCACCTGCAGGCGCTTCCCCCTGCCGAGGCGGTGCTGGCGTTCAACCGCGAGCTCATCGACGCGACCTGCGACCTCGTGGCCGCGTACAAGCCAAACCTGGCGTTCTACGAGGCGCTTGGGCCGGCAGGGATGGAGGCGTTCCGGGCAACGGTGGCACATGTGCCGCACGGAATTCCGGTAATTGCTGACGCGAAGCGGGGAGACATCGACAACACTGCCCGGGCGTACGCTCGTGCGATCTTCGACGTCTACGGTTGCGACGCGATTACGGCGAACCCGTACCTTGGTCGTGATGCGCTCGCACCGTTCCTCGACCGTGCCGACCGAGGGACATACATACTTTGCCGGACCTCCAATCCGGGGGCGGCGGACATAGCTGAACTCGACGTCGCGGGCGAACCGTTGTACGTCCGCATTGCGGAGCGGGCACCGAGATGGACGACGAACGGGAACATCGGGCTGGTGGTCGGCGCGACGGCACCGGCGCAGCTGGCGCGAGTGAGGGTGGCGGCCCCCGACGTGCCGATCCTGCTTCCAGGGGTGGGCGCGCAGGGGGGCGACCTGGAGGGCTCGATTGGGGCGGGCCTGGACAGGACGGGGGCGGGGCTGCTGGTGGTAGCCGCCAGGCAGGTCATGTACGCCTCAAGCGGCCGGGACTTCGCGGCAGCCGCCCGGGCAGCGGCAAGCCGGCTTCGGGAACAGATCGAGAGCGCACGCGCGAACGTCGAACGGGGTCGCTAGGGCCGCCTCTGCCGCAGATCAACGCGCGCAGCTTGGCATCGGCCATGCCGCCATCGCGGTACGACCCCAAGGTGCCGATGTCGTTCGAGGTCGATGATCAGGTCCGGTTGCGCAAGGCGCATCCGTGCGGCGGGACTGATTGGGTCGTGTACCGGCTTGGCGCGGACATCGGGCTGCGGTGCGGCACGTGCGGTCACCGGGTACTCGTTCCCCGGCGTGAGCTTGAGCGCCGCGTTGTCCGAATGTTCCGTCCGGCGGCACATGTCGAGGGAACGGAGACCGCAACGGGTGACGAGGCGTCCGTCGCCCAGTAGGTGCAGCTCACAGTCCCCGAGGCGAAAGGCCGACGACTGCGAGGACGACGAGACCGACCAGTGCGATGAACCCGTATTCGAGGGTCACGCGCTTCGTCAGCCGTGTGTGCAGTGCGTAGGTCAGGATGCCGGTGGTGAAGTAGTAGACGGCGAGCAGGAAGGCGCCACCTTGCAGGCCATTTAGCGGCCAGTAGTTGAGTGCCCAAGTGACCTCGCCGACGCCTACGCCGGTGACACCGGCGTACATGAGCGTCCGCCTCCACGACGGCGCAAGGGTCAGGTGGCGGCCGCTCGGTGTTACCTCGGGCGTCGTGGTGAACCGGCCGCTCAGACGGAGTCGCTCGGGAACCGAAAGGCTTGCTGGATCGGGCGCGGACCCCGGATCAGGGGTTCGATCCGGGAACGCCACCTCCGTCAATCGCAAATGTCGCGCGGCGAGCAGGAATGAGATCGCGACGATTGCCGATGCGGAGATCAGGCTCCGTGCCCGCATCTGGTAGATGGCGCCGTACAGGATGAACGCGGTTACGTAGCCGATGAGGGCGAGGGTCGTTTCGCCGCGCTCCCGGCCGATGGCGCCGCGCGCCATTGCCCACTCTGTCCAGAGCACCACGAACAGGACGCAAGCGAAGGCTCCCAAACCCACCACGAATAGTGCGCCAGTCGGCAGGAGAGGGAGGAAGAGGAGAGCCCCAAGGACGACTGCCGTTGGCAAGACGAACTGCTCGGGTTGTGACCTCGTCCGGGCCTCTCCCCGCATCACGAGGTCCAGACCTGCGCTGACCGTGAAGACGAGCGCCGTGGCAAGTCCGGCGAGCGGCAGCCCTGTGACGCCAAGGCTCAGCGCAACGCCAAGGACGACCACGGCGACGACGACGACGATCTTCTCGACGGTGCGGACGGGCATTCGCGTGTCTCAGGGTAGCCACTGGACACGCGAGTTGGTCAGCAGGAGACGGGAATCTCGACGGTGCTAGACTTCGGCCGCGGTCGCGAACTCGCCCCCGGGGAGGTGACGACACGGTCAATCGGGTGCTCGTATTGAACGCCGACTATGAGCCTCTGAATGTGTGCGGGCTTGGCCGCGCCATCGCCTTGGTTGATGCAGACAAGGCCGAAATGGTGGCGTCAGGCGGGACGGTGATCCGTTCGCCCCGCGGTTCGCGACCTCGTCCCCGGGTAATCCGTCTGCGCTACCACGTGCGCCGCCCTTGGATCCCAGTACGGGTCACCCGTCGCGAGGTGTTCGTGCGCGACGACTTCACGTGCCAGTACTGCGGCGTGCGCGCCCGGGACCTCACGATTGATCACGTGGTACCTCGCCACCTCGGTGGGGCGCACGCTTGGGAAAACGTGGTTTCAGCATGCCTTGGCTGCAACCTGCGCAAGGGCGGGCATACGCTGGGGGAGACGCGCATGCGCCTGGCGCGGACACCGCGCCGTCCGGCGTACGCACAGTGGTTCCTCTGGGCGAATCGACCCGATCCCGAGACCGCCGCGGCATGGCAACCGTTCCTGCCGGGCAGCTCGCGATCAGGCGCGCACTTGTGACCGGTGGCGGGCGCGTGTTTCCGCAACGATCGCGCGGACGTGCGCCTCGGTGGCACGCTTGAGCGCACGCGCGCCCAACCAGGCGATGCCCCCGACGATCGCCAGGACCCACGTCGCTGGGCCAATCTCGCGCGACCAAGCCCAGACCGCAAGGGTGATCATCACGATGCCGAGCCACCGGGTGATGCCCGTGACGAAACCCATCGCCATCGACTTCCGGTCGGTTGCGCGGACCGACCATTCAACGACCCGGGTCGCCAGTGCAGTTACGATCGTGGCAGAACCGCCAGCCTTGCGTTCGGCCTCGTCGATCCAGTCAAGCCACTGGTCCGTCGGCCGGCCGTCGTAGATGAACCGGTCGCGGAGCGCTGCATAGAAGAGGTAGCGACGAGCCTTCACGCGTTCATAGGCCAAGTCACCGTCGTCGGCGCCGTCGGACTCGCGGTCCAAGGCGCGTTCCTCGTCCGAGGACAAAAACACGCGTTGGACCAAGAGCTCGTCCTTGAGGATGGCGATGAGTGGGGAGGAAGCCTCCATGCAGGCAGTCTACGGGCGAGGCGCCATTTCCGGTGCAGTCGAGGCGCTCTGCTACGCTAGCGTCACGAGAGGGAGGTCACGCACATGACAACGGCGACGGCACAACCGCTGGTGACCTTGAGCGACCGCGCCACCGATGAGTTGCGCCGCCTCATCGCGGCCGAAGGGCGCGACGATGTGGGTCTGCGTGTCTTCGTCTCGCCAGGCGGCTGTTCCGGTCTCTCGTATGGCATGTCGCTTGACGAGGAGACTGACGACGGTGATTTCGTCGTCGCGCACAATGGCATGCGGATCTTCGTGGATGAGTTTAGCGCGAGCTTCGTGAAGGGTGCGCGGATCGACTACGCAGCTGGTCTAATGGCCGCGGGCTTCACGGTGCAGAACCCCAACGCCAAGAAGTCTTGTGCGTGCGGGCAGTCATTTGACACCGGCGAGAACGCAGCGACCGCGCAGAAGTGCAGCTAGACGGACCTAGCCGAGGCGGCGCGCCTGCGGTTCGGGTTCGAGACCTTGCCAAGCACTTTGCCGTGCATCGCAAGGCTCCCGGGTTGCTCGGGTCCCTCAAGGGTCTCATCGCTCGACGCAACGACGTTGTCCGCGCCGTCGATGGTGTTTCCTTCGAGATCGCTGAAGGAGAGATTGTCGGCTTCCTTGGACCGAATGGCGCCGGCAAGACAACCACGCTGAAGTTGCTGTCCGGCCTCCTCTACCCAACGTCCGGCGAGACGAGGGTTCTCGGTCACGATCCGTGGCGACGTGAGCATGTGTTGCTGCGTCAGTTGTCGTTGGTCATGGGCCAGAAGAACCAACTCTGGTGGGACATCCCGGCGCGCGAGACTTTCCTGCTGAACAAGGAGATCTACGAGGTTCCGGACGCGCAGTACAGGCAAACACTTGACGACCTTGTTGACCTACTTGACCTCGGACGTGTCCTCGACGTGCCAGTACGCCGGCTATCGCTCGGGGAACGCATGAAGTGCGAACTGGCGACGGCGCTCCTGCACCGCCCCCGGGTCCTCTTCCTTGACGAACCGACGATTGGGCTAGACATCGTTGCGCAGAAGGCAGTGCGCCAGTTCGTCGATGCGTACCGACGGCGCCACCACGCCACGATCATCCTGACCTCGCACTACATGGATGACGTGCAGGAACTTTGCGAGCGGGTCATTGTGATCGACCACGGTCACGTCATCCATGATGGCCCATTGGTAGAGGTCGTGGCGACTTTTGCTGGCTACCGCGTCGTCGGTATGCGGTTCGACCGCGCGGTCGACCAAGCTGACCTGCAGTTGCACGGGCACGTCGCGGCGTTCGACGGCATTTCGGCAACGCTGCACCTTCCGCGTGACGAGGTTTCGTCGCGTGCCGCGCGTCTGCTCTCGTCGTTCCCCGTCGCCGACCTCACCATTGAGGAACCGTCAATCGACGACGTGATTCGGCAGGTGTTCGCGACTGGAAGGGGGGCTGCCTCAGTTGCCGGTGCGGACGGGCCATCGACACCGTAAACTCGAAGCGGCCAAGGTTACGCGGGATCCGCCAGACGATGATGTCAGGCGCTCCTAAGGGAGGACAGACGCGCCATGTACTTTGACCCGATGTACTTCGTCTTTGCGGTGCCCCCGCTGCTGTTCGGCCTGTGGGCCCAGTGGAAAGTCAAGTCGGCCTTCGGCAAATACTCCAACGTGGCGAACTCGACCGGCTACACGGGAGCCGACATCGCACGCCGATTGCTGGACTCCCAAGGTCTCCGGCATGTCTCCGTCGAAGCAGTTCCCGGAGAACTCACGGACCACTACGATCCACGTGCCAAGGTCGTCCGCCTTTCGGAAGCGACGATGTACCGAAACTCCGTGGCAGCGATCGGCGTGGTTGCGCACGAGGTCGGGCACGCGATCCAAGACGCAGAAAACTATGCGCCGATGCGAACCCGGGCAGCGATCCTACCGGTCGCGAACATTGGCAGCATCTTAGGACCTTACATCTTCATGCTGGGCATCTTCATCAACATGTTCGGCCTTGCGTTGCTCGGCCTCCTGCTCTTCGGCGCAGCGGCGTTGTTTCAGGCGGTGACCTTGCCGGTCGAGTACAACGCGAGCAATCGCGCCATGCGACTGCTCGTCGACAACGGCCTCGTCACGTCGTACGACGCCGGTATGGCGCGTCAAGTGTTGGACGCTGCGGCGCTGACCTACGTGGCAGCGCTCCTACAATCCCTTGCGCAGGTCCTCTATTACGCGATGCTTCTGTCCGGCAACCGCCGACGCGACGACTGATCACGCGGCGGTCATCACGCTCATGATGGTTGAGGCACCGGTGGGTGCGACCATGCACCCCCTAGGTGCTGGAGACGTGCGCACTGCGATTGGCGACCTATCCCTCTCAGGACTGCGTGACGTAGTCGTCGAGATGGGTTACCCGGCGTACCGCGGTGACCAAGTCGGCGCGTGGCTGTATAGGTCGTCGGTTCGTGCGTTCGACGACATGACCAACCTGCCGATTGCCCTGCGGCACGCTCTTGGCTCACGCTTCCGCATCGATGCCATGGAGGTTGAGGTCGAGGCCGTCGCGGCGGATGACGAGACCCGCAAGGTCGCGTTGCGCCTCCACGACGGCGACGTCGTTGAGACGGTGTTGATGCGCTACCCGACTCGGGATGACGGAACTGGTGCCGAGCGCGCTACGGTCTGTGTGAGCACGCAGGTGGGATGCCCGGTCAAATGCTCGTTCTGCGCTACTGGGCTTATGGGTTTCACGCGGAACCTTTCCACGGCCGAGATCGTCGGGCAGGCCTTGCACTTCCTGCGGTGGTCGCGTGCCAACCCTCCAGTCGTCCGTAACGTCGTCTTCATGGGCATGGGTGAGCCCCTGATGAACTACGACGCGACGATGGGTGCGGTTGCTTTGCTGGTCGATGGCGCCGGGCTCGGTGTCCATCGGCTCACGGTGTCGACGTCGGGGTGGTTGCCCGGCATGGCCCGCCTGATTGACGACCGGTACGCGGTGCGACTTGCGGTCTCGTTGCACGCGCCCGTTGATGACTTGCGCAGTTCCCTCGTGCCGCTGAACCGTCGCTTCCCCTTGGCAATCCTGCTTGATGCGTGCTGGGAGTACCAGGCGCGCACGCGGCGTCGGGTGACGTTTGAGTACACGCTCCTCGATGGGGTGAACGATACTCCCGCGCTTGCACGTGACCTTGTCCGGCTTTGCCGTGGACGCGATGTGCACGTCAACCTCATCCCGATGAACCCGGTGGCTTCGCTTCCGTTCGGGGCGTCGCGCCCTGAGGCGGTGGACGAGTTCCACGCGATCCTGCGCGCGGCGGGCGTCATCTGCACCATCCGTCGGGAGATGGGGCGCGAAATCCGGGCGGCGTGCGGGCAGCTTCGCACGGAGGTGCAGGGGCGTTCGCGCACTGCCGTCGACGCCGTACCGTGACCGAAGACGTCGGGCGCGTGGTTGTGGCGCCTTCGCTGTACGCCGCCCCCTTGCTGCGCATTGGGGACGCGGTCAGGGCAGTGACCGACGGCGGGGCGGACGCGGTCCATCTCGACGTCATGGACGGCCATTTCGTGGGCCCGATTTCGTTCGGCAACCTCATCGTGCAGGCGGTGAGCGCCGCCACACACCTTCCGCTCGACGCACACCTGATGGTCTCAAACCCGGTTTCTCACCTGCCATGGCTTGCCGACGCCGGGGTTCGAGGAGTGACCATTCATGTCGAGGCGTTTGAGGGTGACCAAATCGGGTTGATTGAGGCGGTGCGAGAGATCCGGAAGCGTGGGATGCGGGCGGGCGTCGCACTCAAACCCGCGACAGGTGTCCATGCCATCGCCGGATTGGTCGGTGAACTGGATCATGTCCTGGTGATGACCGTTGAGCCTGGTTCGTCAGGACAGCCGTTCATGCGCGCGATGCTGTCAAAGGTGAGCGAGGTCGCCGACCGCTTTGGTCATGACATCGAGGTCGGCGTCGATGGCGGCATCAACGCATCCACCGCTAGAGAAGCGCTTGATGCCGGGGCACGGTACCTCGTGGCAGGCAGCTCGGTCTTCGCCGCTTCGATAGAGGGCGTTCGCGGGGCGATTGACGCCTTGCGGACCAGCGAATAGAAAACCCCCCACCAGTTCGGACGAGCGGTGCCGTGTCGGGGTGCAAGCCGCGTATTTACGCCGTCTTCACGAGGCTCCGCAAGCACCGTGTGCATACATCTGCCTTGACGGGGATGCCCGCTAGCATGATTGTCGCGCGGCGGACGTTTGCCTTGAAGGTCCGGTTCTTCTTGGGGGCACGGCGCGCCCAGCCGGCCGAGACGTTGCTCGAAATGGTCCGGCCGTGTGCCGTCCCCTTATTGCACAAGTCGCACTTGGTCGCCACTGACTGACCCCGTTCGTGAAGTGTGTGCGTTCCGAGGCGATGTCCGCTACATCTGGAGGAACCCAGATGCCGTGCTATCCTCAGCCGCCCCGAGAGTGCCCGGGTTGCGTCGCGCCCTCGCGCGCATCCCTTTTGGCGAGGAGCTCCTGCTGCGGGGTGGCGCGAGATGCCTGAACTGTAGCATCCCCTGGGCGGACTTTCCCCACGGGCGCGCCCACCGCGAACGGAGAGGCGCGATGGACGAGACCAACAACGCCGTACCTGCGGAGCCGAGTGGCGCGGATCCAGCCACCGGCGCGGAGGCTGATCGCCACCATCTGGACGGAGCCGCCGTGAGGCGCATGTTCGAGCATGCTGCCCAATGGCTTGAGCAGCATGTTGGTGCGGTCAATGCACTCAATGTGTTTCCCGTTCCGGATGGAGACACCGGAACTAATATGCACCTGACGATGCGGGCGGCTGTTGAGGCCGCCCGACGGGCAGCGGACGAGGGTGCCGGGGCGGTGATCCGGGCCGCCGCGAATGGTGCCGTGCTTGGCGCACGCGGAAACTCTGGCGTCATCCTCTCGCAGATTGTCGCGGGCCTCGCTCGAGGCTTTGGCGACGCCAAGACGGTGACGCCAGACGAGCTGGCCAAGGCCCTCGCCGAAGGGTCGGCGGCGGCCTATCACGCGGTGACGCGTCCGGTGGAAGGCACGATTCTCTCAGTCGCTCGCGCCGCGGGCGAGGCGGCGACCGCCGCGGTCGGCCATGCACGCGCATCGGTGCAGCACGTTATGACCGCCGCCCTCGAGGCGGCGCGTGTCGCCGTGCGTGACACACCGCTGCACCTCCCGATCTTGCGCCAGGCCGGGGTCGTCGACGCCGGTGGCGAGGGCTACCGACTGATCCTCGAAGGGATGGCGTTCGCGATCCGGGGCGAGATCCTGCCCCGCATCGCCAGCGTGCTGACCCTCCCGACAACGGCACCTGTAACGGTTGAAGCAGCCGAGGTCGCCCCCGAAGTTGACCCGCTTGCGGGCGAATGGGGGTACTGCACCCAGTTCCTCGTTGTGGCGGCCGATGGCAAGCCCCTCTCATTGGATGCCGTGCGCGACTCGATGCACGAGGTATCTGACACGACCATCGTGGTCGGGGGCGAGGGATTCGTCCGCGTGCATGGCCACACCGAGGACCCGGGGGCGTTCCTGACGCGGGCAGTCCAGTTTGGGCGCGTTCACCGCATCTCCATCGAGGACATGGATGCACAGGCGGAACGGTGGCGAACCGAGTCCTCGGACGGCCGCTCGTCAGCTCAGGCCGCGCCCGCTGCGCCAGCCGACGCTTCGCCCGCTGCGCCACCCGTGGACCTGGCCTTCCTCGCAGTTGCGCCGGGTGACGGGTTTGCGCGGGTGTTTCGGGACCTAGGCGTCGTCGCCATCGTTGCTGGCGGGCAGACGATGAATCCAAGCGCGCAGGAAATCCTTGACGCCGCCCGCGAAGCGAATGCACGCGTCACGATCGTGCTGCCGAACAACGGCAACGTTGTCATGACCGCGCGTCAGGCAGGGGCAGTCGCGTCCCAGGTCCTCGGCGACGACCGCCAGATCATCGTGGTGCCGTCACGCACGGTGGCGCAGGGCATTGCCGCGATGATGGCTGCGGGCCTCGAAGCTGTCGGCGAACCCAGCGCAACGGCTGCTCAGATGGAGGCTGCCCTCTCAACGGTGCGAACGGTCGAGGTCACTACGGCCACTCGCGACGTGGACCTCGATGGGGTTCGGGTTCAGATGGGTGACCTGCTTGGCCTTGTTGATGACGTGGTGGTAACTGCTGGTACAGACCTGGGTTCCGTGGCGAGGGGCGCCATTGACCATGCGGGCGGAGCGTCTGCTGAGCTCCTGACCGTGTACCGAGGGGCTGACGTGTCGGAAGCGGATGGGCAGGCGTTTGGCGACTCGATGGCGGAGGTGTACCCGCGTGCCACTGTCGAGGTCGTCCATGGCGGCCAACCTCACTACGACTTCATCATCTCCGTGGAGTAAGCGTGGGACGGGGGAACGGGCCGGACGTACGCGCACGGCGCATCCTTGAGTTCGAACGGTCGCTGGGCCACAACAACCGGGCAGTTGTCGGCGGCATCGAGGCGTTTGCTGCCCGTCTTGATGGGTCGTGGGGTGGCTGGGCTCCGGCAGTGCGGCTCGCCCTTACCGGCTACGCGGGCAAGACCCCGGCGGGTCGTGCACGCGCCATCACGGAGGCGCTCGGCGCGATCGCCGGCGATCCGCCACTCTCGCCATCGTCTGCGCCGGCACCGACGCCGACAGCGCGCCGAGACCGCGCCGTTGGGTCGCGGCCCGTCACTCCATATGACGCCCCTTCTTCACCAGGGACACGAACCGGCACCCCGAGGTCGGTCATGGCACGCGCGCGGGCAAACTTGCCGGCAGTCTCTCCTTCGCCGATTGAATCCGCGTTCCCGTCAGATCCGGTGACGCTGCTGCCGGACCTTGACTCGCGAGCACTCGCGGCGCTGGCGAAGCTTGGAATCGTCACGATGGAGGATCTGGCGTTTCACCTGCCCAAGCGCCACGTTGACCGTCGAAGCGTCACGCCGATCGCTGGGCTCGTGGCGGGGCAGGTGGCGAACGTGCTTGTGTCCGTCGTGTCGGTGACCCGGAAGCCAACGTCGCGCCGCGGACTCACGGTGACGCAGGCGACGATCAGGGACGATACGGGGTATGCGCAGGCAACGTGGTTCAACCAGGCATACCTGCTGCGGCGCCTTGGCCAGAGCAACCCGGTGCTGATCAGCGGTCGCCCCGAGTTGACCCCGGGAGGCGCGCTGCAGTTCACGTCGCCGGATTACGAGTTCGACGTCGCCGAGTCGTTGCATGCCGGCCGACTGGTGCCCTTCTACGCCAAGTCTGAGGGTCTCACCGACAAGGCCATCAGGACTGCGGTGCGCAGGGCACTTGACGTTGTCGGTGACCAGTTTGCCGACCTTGCGCCGCCGCGCGTGCGTCATTCAGAGGGCCTGGCGTCGGTTGCGGTCGCTCTCGCATCGGCACATTTCCCCGAGACATCCGACGACCACGAGGCGGCGGTTCAGCGCCTCGCGTTCGACGAGCTGCTCGGCATCCAGACATGGGTCCTGCAGCGGCGCTACCAGCGAGAGACCGAGCGGCCAGGGGTAGCGTTTGACGTGCCCGACGGCACATTGGCCGCCTTCGAAGGGCGACTGCCGTACACGCTGACGGGGGCGCAGCGGCGGGTTATTGGGGAGATCGAGGCGGATGTCCGGCGCCCGGTCGCGATGGGACGCCTTCTCCAGGGCGAGGTCGGTTCCGGAAAGACGGCGGTCGCGGCGGCCGCCTGCCTGATGGCTGTGCGTTCCGGACACCAGGTTGCGTTCATGGCGCCGACCGACATTTTGGCGCAACAGCACGAACGAGGCCTTGTCGCCACGCTCGCACCGCTCGGTGTCCGGGTGGCGCGCGTCACGGGCAGCCAACGGCTGCGGGAGAAGCGCCAGACGTGGCTCGGTGTGCAGGAGGGATTACTCGACATCGTTGTGGGAACCCACGCCTTGATCGAAGACGGTGGTGCGTTCCGACGCCTCGGCCTGGTCATCGTCGATGAGCAGCACCGGTTTGGGGTCAGGCAGCGCCAGGCGCTCGTTGGCAAGGGTACAAACCCGCATATGCTGGCGATGACCGCGACGCCGATTCCTCGGACCCTGGCGCTTTCAGTCTTTGGCGATTTGGAACTGTCGCTGCTGGACGAGTTGCCGCCTGGACGCCAGCCGATCCGCACGATACTTGTCCGCCCCGAGCGCCGAGGGGAGTCGTACGAGTACCTGCGTGCGCAGGTGAAGTCGGGTAGGCAAGCCTTCGTAATCTTCCCGCTGGTGGAGGAGTCCGAACGGGTTGAGGCGCGCGCCGCGACGGCGGAGTTCGAGCGACTGCGCCGGCAGTTCCCGGACTTGCGCCTTGCACTCGTTCATGGGCGCCTCACCCCGCGCGAGAAGGACGACGTGATGGCTCGCTTCCGCGACGGGCAGGCGGACGTGTTGGTCGCGACTGCCGTGGTGGAAGTTGGGATCGACGTGCCGAACGCGTCGGTGATCTTGATCGAGGGTGCTGATCGGTTTGGGCTGGCGCAGCTCCACCAGTTCCGTGGGCGGGTTGGGCGAGGGCCCCACCCGAGCTCGTGCCTTCTCCTTACAGAGAGCGATGCCGAGGCAACACTGGCGCGCCTGCGCGCACTCGAACGGACCTCTGATGGATTTGCGTTGGCCGAGGAAGACCTGCGCATGCGTGGACCGGGCCAGTTCTTTGGTACTCGCCAGAGCGGCCTGCCCGACCTTCGCGTGGCGTCCTATGGCGATCGCGAGACGCTAGTCCGGGCGCGCCGGCAGGCCGCGCTGATCCTGCAGGCGGACCCGGCGTTGTCGCTCCCGGAACACGGTCCGCTCGCTGCCCGGGTGGCCTTGAACGAGACGAGATCGATGGGGGCCGGCTGACGATGCGGGTGATCGCCGGCGAGGCGGGTGGGATTGTCCTCGTCGCGCCCCGAGGCACCGCCACGCGACCAACGACCGACAAGGTCAAGGGCGCAATCTTCGGGATGCTCGGCGAGGCGGGTGGGGCCGGGCGGGTACTCGACTTGTTCGCCGGTTCAGGCGGCCTTGGGATCGAGGCCCTAAGTCGCGGGGCCGATTCTTGCGACTTCGTGGACCGAGGGCCGGACGCTATCGCGGCAATCGTCACGAACCTTGCCAAGTCGCGGCTGGGCGAGTCGGCGCGAGTGATCCGCGGCGACGTCAACCGTTTCCTGGATGCCGTGCGCCAGCCGTACGATCTCATCCTGTGTGATCCGCCGTACGGCTGGGTAGCGATGGGTGACTTGCTTCTGCAACTGGCGCGTCCGGAGGTCACCAGCGACGGCGCCGTCGTCGTGGTCGAGACTGGTCGGCGTGACCCTCCACTCGTGCTGCCAGGTCGCCTGACGGTAAACCGGGTCCGCATGCACGGCGACACGGTCGTCACGATCATGCGCGCCGGCCACCCTTACTTCCCGATCGGCTGACTGCCCTCTCGCCAACTCAGATATGGGAGCGGCGCTTGAGGGGAGCTGATGGACGCAACACCGACCGCTGCCCGCCGTTCAGTCAACCAGGCACCCGAAGGCAGAGGTGATCACCGGTGTGCGCGGCCGCCGGTGTGCCGTCGTGGCGCCTAACGGCTTGACGGAAGGGGGACTCGGTTGGGCGACGCCGGGTCGTGGACAATGGCACTGCTGGCGATCCTTCTCGCCGCGCCGGTAACGGCGGCGGTCGCCGTGCTCGTGGCCATGGTTGCGCAAGGCTCAGGTGGGTCGATCCTGGCGTCTGAACCTTCTGGTGAAACTTCGTCCGCCGCGCCATTGCCGTCCGAAACCCCGATCAAGCGGGGTCGGCGCACTTCAACCGCGACGCCCGGCCGCCGCATCACGTCGCTCTCGATCTTCCCTTCGCAAGCCGAGTTGCACGACCGCATCGCACGGATCACCAGTTCGCGCGCCGTCTCAGGAAAGGATCGCCCTTCCCAGGCGGATGCGGACGATTCCGTGCCGTACCCATCGGCTTCGTGGCAGGCACCGCGCGCGGGCTCGTCGTCAGGTACCGGGCACGATGGCGCGACGATCGAGGCGTCCAGACCCAGGCGTCGGGCATCGATCGGTGGACCTGGACCGGCGAAGTCCGAGACCTTCATCCGCGCGCCCCAATCGCCGGATGCTCGGGACACGACGCGGATCGAGCCGGTCGAGTGGGTTCCGCCGCCGGCGGTCCTTGCCCCACTCGTCCTGCCCCCGATCCCGACCGTCGCTGACGTGGCCGGGTACGAACAGCCGGCCGGGACAGCGAGCGCCTTGGAGGATGCCCCCACCGCCGTTCAGGCCCACGCCGAGGTGCAGGCGCGCGTGGCAGACGAGGAGCGGTTAGCAGCGGAGCTTCGAGCTGCAGGTGAGGCGCGCCGCGCTGATGAGGCGACGACCGCGCAAGCCGCCCTACGTGCAGACGCCGCGCGGCTTGCGAAACAGGCGCGGCTCGCCGAGATTGCACGCTTGGCGGAAGTCGCGCGGGTAGCCGAAGAGGCGCTGCGCATCGAGGAGGCACTTCTCCTGGATGAGGAGCGGGTTGCCGAGGAGGCGCGTCTCGTGGAGGAGGCGCGTCTCGCCGAGGAGGCGCGTCTCGCCGAGGTCGCCCGTCTCGCCGAGGTCGCCCGTCTCGCCGAGGTCGCCCGTCTCGCCGAGGTCGCCCGTCTCGCCGAGGTCGCCCGTCTCGCGGAGGAGGCGCGGCTCGCGGAGGAGGCACGGCTCGCG